>NZ_JAKRNG010000025.1:0-37955 GCF_022347125.1 Helcobacillus sp. ACRRO | reverse complement strand
GCCGACGAACTTCTCCCTCGCGGTCGGCCCCGAGGTGGAGTACGTGGTGGTGCCGGCGGGCCCGAACGGGGCGGCCGACGGAGGCGCTGCGTCCGACGGCGCCCGCTACATCGTCGCCGCCGACCTCCTCACTCAGTTCACGAAGGAGCTCGGCTACGACGACGCCGAGGCGCTCGACGCCGCGGTGGAGGAGCGGCGCTTCGTCGGCACCGAGCTGGAGCACATCACCTACGAACCGCTGTGGGACGTCTACTCCGCCGACCGGGAGAAGTGGGGCACCGAGAACGCCTGGATCATCACGGTCGCCGACTACGTCACCACCGGTGACGGCACCGGCATCGTCCACCAGGCCACCGCGTACGGTGAAGAGGACCAGAAGGTCAACGCCGCCTACGGCATCCCCGTCATCGTCTCGGTCGATGAGGCCGCCCAGTTCCTCGACTACTTCCGCGGCACCGCGCTCGACGAGATCGCCGGTGTGCAGGTGTTCGAGGCGAACCGCACCATCATCACCATCCTGAAGAAGGATCAGCGGCTCTTCCAGGAGAAGAGCTACGTGCACTCCTACCCGCACTGCTGGCGCTGCCGCACCCCGCTGATCTACAAGGCCGTCAGCTCCTGGTTCATCAAGGTCGCCGACCAGCGCGAGCGCATGCTCGAGCTGAACGAGCAGATCGAATGGGTGCCGGGCAACGTGAAGCACGGCCAGTTCGGCAAGTGGCTCGAGGGCGCCCGCGACTGGGCGATCTCCCGAAACCGCTACTGGGGCTCCCCGATCCCCGTGTGGAAGTCCGACGACCCGAACCATCCCCGCACCGAGGTGTACGGCTCCATCGCGGAGCTGGAGGAGGCGTTCGGTGAGCTGCCGCGCGATGAGAACGGCGAGGTGAACCTGCACCGCCCGTACATCGACGAGCTCACCCGCTCCAACCCGGACGACCCGACGGGGAAGTCCACGATGCGGCGCGTGGAGGACGTGTTCGACGTCTGGTTCGACTCCGCGTCCATGCCGTTCGCGCAGGTGCACTACCCGTTCGAGAACCAGGACTGGTTCGATTCGCACAACCCGGCGGACTTCATCGTGGAGTACATCGGGCAGACCCGCGGCTGGTTCTACGTCATGCACGTCATGTCCACCGCCCTGTTCGACCGTCCCGCATTCACCTCGGTGATCTGCCACGGCATCGTCCTCGGCGACGACGGCGAAAAGATGTCGAAGTCGCGCCGCAACTACCCGGACGTGCGCGAGATGTACGACAAGTACGGTGCGGACGCGATGCGCTGGTTCCTCATGTCCAGCCCGATCCTCCGCGGCGGCAACCTGATCGTGGGGGAGGCCGCGATCCGCGACGCCGCCCGCCAGGTGGTGCTGCCGCTGTGGAACGTCTGGTACTTCTACGCCCTCTACGCGAACGCCGCCGGGACGAAGGACGCCGACGGCCGCCCCGCCGGGTACGAAGGGCGCCTGCGGTACGACTCCACGGACGTCATGGACCGCTACCTGCTGGCCCGCACGGGGCAGCTCGTGGAGTCCGTGCGCGGGCAGATGATGGGTCTGCATGTGGCGAGCGCCGCGGCGGAGATCCAGGCGTTCCTGGACATGCTCACCAACTGGTACGTGCGCCGCTCCCGCGACCGCTTCTGGGAGGGCGACGAGCAGGCCATCGACACTCTGTTCACGGTCCTAGAGACCCTGCTGCGCGTGATGGCTCCGCTGCTGCCGATGGTGTCCGAGGAGATCTACCAGCAGCTCACGGGTGAGCGCTCCGTGCACCTCACCGACTGGCCCGACGCATCCGTGTTCCCCGCCGATGACGCCCTGGTGGAGGAGATGGACGCGGTCCGCGAGGTCGCCAGCACCGGCAACGCGCTGCGGAAGAAGGAGCATCTGCGTGCTCGCCTGCCGCTCGCGGGCCTGACCGTGGTGCACCCGCAGTCGGCGTCGCTGGAGGACTTCTCCTCGATCATCGCCGATGAGCTGAACGTGAAGTCGGTGCGCCTGCTGGACCTGGATTCGCCGGAGGCGCAGGACCTCGGCGTGGAGCAGAAGCTGACGGTCAACGCCCGCGCCGCTGGGCCCCGCCTCGGCAAGCAGGTGCAGCAGGTGATCAAGGGCTCGAAGAGCGGCGACTGGTCCGTGGCGGAGGACGGCACCGTCACTGCCGGCGGCATCGACCTCGTGGACGGCGAATACACCCTGGACCTCGTGGCCGGGTCCGATGCGGCCGCCGACGGCGTCGCGATCGGTGTGCTGCGCGGCGGTGCGTTCATCGTGCTGGACACGCAGCTCACGCCGGAGCTCGAAGCCGAAGGCACCGCCCGTGACGTGGTGCGTGCGGTGCAGTCCGCACGCCGTTCCGCCGGTCTGAACATCTCCGACCGCATCCGCCTGCACATCGCCGGCGCCGATTCCGCATCCGCCGAGTCGATCGAGTCCGCGGTCCGCTCCTTCGAGCAGCTGGTCGCCGGTGAGGTCCTCGCGCGTGAGGTCAGCATCGGCGGGTCCGCGGCCGACGCGTTCGGCGGCGACCCCCTGTTCAGCACCGACGAATCGGTGACGGCCGGTCCCGTGGCGATCGCGCTCGCGAAGGCGTGATCACGCTCCTCGGCGTGATCGGACGCGTCGAATAGCCGGGCCGCGCCCCGGCGTCAGCGGTGCGCATCACCTCTCCACCCCTGTGGTGACGACGGTGGTGCGCACCGCTGTCACGTTCTCACCGGTGTACGTCCCCTCAAGCCGCCGGTTCAGGGCGATCAGCTGGTCGTTGCTGTTCTCGAACTTCGCAATGGAGCCGGTGTAGCCCCAGTCCCTGCGGATCTCGCCGTTCGGGTGAGTGTGCCCGCTGTTGTGGTTCAGATCCAGGTAGTTGACCTCGGAGTTCGGCGCCGGTTCCTGATCGGGGAGGTCGATCGCGACCAGTTGTTCGTTGAGCGAACGCTCGTTGAAGTCGAGAGCGGGGACGATGTCGCCATCGGTCGGGAGCGGCACACGCATGCCGCCGACCTCGAGGTAGGAGTCCCCGTGCGAGATCGACGTCAGCTGCGTGTTCGTATGCGCGGGCTGAATGGAGTCCACGGGGGAGCCGACGGTGACGACATCCGTCACGAGGTGGGCCCCCGGGCCGTTGTACTGCGGATCCTGGGCGAATCGCGCCGCCGCCAGCCCGCCCTGTGAATGGCCGACCAGGAGCACAGGAGTGCCCGGCGGCAGATCCGCCTCCTTCAGAGCCACGTCGATGTCCTTCACGGCCGCTGCGTCGCGGTCCGCAGACGCGAGGTGGACGTTGCTGAGCCAGTCGCGGTTGTTTCCCTGCGCCCCGGTCCATGCGTCGATCTGATCGATCGGTGTTCCTTCTGTGGGCGGGACGTGCACGATCGCCGTGGCCTGGCCGTTCTCGTCCCGCAGTTGCGTGACGGAGATCCTGCCCTGGTCGGTGCCGGCCTCCACCGTGGGTGCACGGACGTCTTCAATGCCGAGGACGAGTTCAGCAGTGTTCGCGGGGACTGTGCCTCCCTCGGTGGTGGCGACGTCGAGGACCGCCGGTTCGGCATTGGCGAAATCGGGAATCGGTTGACCGTTGACGACTGCGGTGGCTGCGTTGGCGATGCCCTGGAGGTTCTGCCCATGGGCGAGGAACGGGCTGGCCAGGAGCAGGGCGGTCCCGGATGCGGTCTCCATCGCTGAAGGCGCGGGACCGGTCCCATCGATGAACCTCAACAGGGGTTCCACGGCGATCTCGTCATTGCGGCGCGCCTGCTCCACGATGTCCGGGTGGACTCCCTGAGAACGCAGCTTCGCCTCGCGCTCGTCCTGCCAGGCCCCAACAATCGCGCGGCCGCCCTGCCCGATGAGCGACAGTCCCTTCTCGACCGGGCCTTCGAGCCAGTCGGGCGCGGGGTCATCGTCGTCGAGGTATCCGTTGGTGGAACCCGTCGGCGCCCCGAATGTGCGGGCGGGGCCGTAGCCGAGCGGCACGCCGCGGGGGATGTGCGGCGCGCCCTGCTGGAAGCCGCTGTGCAGAGCGGAGCCGAAGCCCCCGGGGTCGAGGGTGATGCCGCGGGCGGTGGAGGCGTCGATCTGGTGGCGGACCTGGTCGTGCAGTTCCCGGGCGATGCGGCTGATCTCCGAAGCGACCTCCTGGCAGTCGCGGTCGAACACCTGACGCACCCATCGCCGGTGCTCATCGGCATCGGGCCCGTCCCAGGACATGGACGTGGCGATGTGCGCCATGTCCTTCTGCCCGGTGAGGATCGTGGCGGCGGCCTCCTCGAGGGCTGTCGCAGCGGCCTCGACAGCGGCGGGGTCCATCCCGATCGCGTCAGCAGCGGTGGGGTCGGTGACAGCGGGGTCGGCGGCGGGTGCAGTCATGGAGTGTCCTCGTTCCCGGGCGGAGCGGATGATGCGGTCCAGGCTAGGGAGAGCAGCGCGGGGAGACGCACGGCACCCGTCGGCCTGTGGACAACCGGGTGGGGGCGGGAATGTGGACATCGCGCCCGTAGACTGGCTCGGGGCCGCGGGAGCACCCGGTCCCTGTCTGATTCGTGGAGGAGAGAGCGTGGAGCACTCAGAGGACCTCGCACGCGCCTACGCCGCACTGGTGGCGCGCGCCCCTGAGAACGAGATCGAGCCTGGCCTGGAGCGCATCCGTCGGGTGATGGAGCTGATGGGCGACCCGCAGAACTCCTACCGCAGCATCCACATCGCCGGCACGAACGGCAAGACCACGACCGCCCGGGTCGCCGAAGCGATCCTCATGGGCGCGGGGCTGCGGGTCGGCCGCATCACCAGCCCCCATCTGCATTCTCCGGCGGAGCGCATCGCGATCGACGGCGACCCCATCAGCGAAGCGGACTTCGTGCAGGCGTTCGAGGACGTCATGCCGTTCGTGGAGCGCGTCGATGAGGAGTCCCTCGCCGCCGGCGGCCCCCGCATGACCATGTTCGAGGTCCTCACCGCGATGCAGTTCCAGGCGTTCGCCACCGCCCCGGTGGATGCCGCCGTCATCGAGACCGGGCTCGGCGGCACCTGGGACGCCACCAACATCATCGACAGCGACGTCACCGTCATCACCTCCATCTCCCTCGACCACCAGGAGTACCTGGGCGACACGATTGAGGAGATCGCGGGGGAGAAGGCCGGGATCCTGAAGCCGGGTGCGATCGCTGTGCTGGGCGCACAGAAGCACCCGTCGGCCATGGACGTGCTGCAGGAGGTCGCGGAGGAGCGCGGCATCACGGCGGCCGTTGAGGGCGAACAGATCGCGGTGCTGGACCGGGTGCCGGGAGTGGGCGGGCAGATGCTGTCCGTGCAGGGCATCGCGGGCCGGTACGACGAGGTGTTCCTGCCGCTGCTGGGGGAGCACATGGCCTCGAACGCGCTGCTGGCGATCGCGGCGGCGGAGGCATTCCTCGGAGGCGGCGATGAGCCGCTGAACCTGGAGCTGCTGCGCGAAGCGGCGGGGTCGGTGACCTCGCCGGGCCGCGCCGAGGTGGTGCGCCAGTCGCCGACGATCGTGGTCGACGCGGCGCACAACCCTGCGGGTGCCGAAGCACTGGTGGAGACGGTGCGGGAGAACTTCCGCTTCACCTCGGTCACGGGGATCGTGGCGGTGCTGCAGGAGAAGGACGTGCACGAGATCCTGTCGATCTTCGAACCGCTGATGGACACGGTGGTGATCACGCAGACGTCGTCGCCGCGGGCGATCCCGGCGGACCGCCTGTCGATGATCGCGGAGGACGTCTTCGGTGATGAGGACCGCGTGATCGAAGCGGCGCACCTGCCGGATGCGATCCAGCGCGCGGTCGATATCGCGGAGGCCGGCGGTGATTCGTTCGGCGGTATCGTGGCCGCGGGGTCGGTGACGCTGTCCGCTGAAGTGCGTCAGCTCCTCGGCCGGGATGGTGAGGTGTGATCATGGCCGGAATGTTCGATTTCACCCCGTCCCGCCGCAAGGGTCCAGCGCAGCGCATGCTGGCGGCGACCACGCTGATCTGCGAGGCCGCGGTCATCTTCTTCTCCGTCCTGGTGGCGCATGGTCTGGCGCCGGAGCACCGAACGGTGACGTGGACGGTCGGTCTGGCCCTGGTGGTCCTGCTGCTGGTCGCGGTGGGCATGATGAGGCGGCCGACGGCTGCCGGGTACTGGCTGGGCCTGGTGCTGCAGCTCCCGGTTCTCCTCATGGGTCTGGTGGTTCCCGCCATGTGGGTGGTGGGTGCCGCGTTCGCGATCCTGTACCTGGTGAGTGTGGTGAAGGGCCACACGATGGACCGGGAGAAGGACGCGGTGGACGCGCGGGTCCTCGGCATCGACGGGCGCGGGTGAGCGCATTCGCGGGTCGGCGCCCCGCATAGGCGCAGCGATCATGGCGGCGAGGGCCCGCCTGGTCGTCGGCGTCGCGGAGAGTGACGCGGCGGTTCTGGTGGGCGCGCTGAGCCCGGTCGTACACGGTCTGCGGGTCCAGCTCCGCCATGCGGCGCCGCATATGGTCCCGCCACGCTCGGGTCCCCGCGGCAGCGTTCATCAGGGCGTGCCCGGTGATGAACCGGCGGGCGCGGTGGTGGGACTGGCGGGTCCAGGTGGCGACTTCTTGGACCGCTGAGCGGGTGGCCTGCGCGGCGAGCGTGCCGAGGAGCAGGGTGATCTGGTCACGGGCAGCGGCGACGGCAGTGGTGGCGCTGGCGTAGTCCTGACCGGCGGCGAGAGGAGCGCCGAGCAGGTCGGCGTGCAGGGCGGACGCCTGCGCTGCCAGGTTCACCGCGGCCTGGTGGATGCTGTCCAGTGTGCTGTCACCGCTCTTCGGCAGCGTCCGCAGCGGCTCGATGTCCAGCGCCATGATCTCTCCTCCTTCCGGCCGACGGTGTCCTGTTCCGATGGGTGCAGTCAGGCTGGGGGAGCGGTGCGACATTGAAAGTCGGGGTCGGCGAATGCCCAGTTCGCAGGGTATTAAAGGGTGTTGTCGGGTGTGGGGAAGTGGTCGTCCACACCCGGTCCGACCGGCCCGGGGGAGTGCCCCGCTGGCTCCACCGGATAGTGTGGGCCCATGAGCACTGAACGCACACTCGTCCTGCTGAAGCCCGACGCCGTCCAGCGCAGCCTGCGCGGTGAGATCATCCGCCGCATCGAGGCGAAGGGATACGACATCGTCGCCCTGTCGCAGCGCACCGCCACCAAGGAAGAGCTGGCCGCCCACTACGCCGAGCACGAGGGCAAGCCCTTCTACGACCCGCTCGTGACCTACATGGCCGGCGGACCGATCGTCGCCCTGGTTGCTGAGGGCGAGAACGTCATCAAGGGCTTCCGCTCCCTCGCCGGCGGAACGAACCCCACTGAGGCCGCGCCGGGCACGATCCGCGGCGACCTCGGTCGCGAATGGGATGCCCCGGTGATCCAGAACCTGGTGCACGGCTCAGACTCCGTCGAATCCGCTGACCGCGAGATCGGGATCTGGTTCCCGAACCTCTGATCCTCTGCCCCGAACCCGTTCGATGCGCGCGGCCCCACTTGTGGGGTCGCGCGTTTCACATTCCCGGTTCATCCTTGGTGACGAATTCCCCTACCGGGAGGGCGGCTGCTGGTGCACACTATGGGCATGGCTTCCGTCGTGATCTTCCTCCTCTTCGCTGTGGCCGTGTCAGCAGTCCTGCTCATCGTCGTCGCAGCCCTTGCGCTCGCTGAATCGCGCCGTTCCCGCGTCACCGATTCCCCGACCGCCGTGCGCGTGCCGGCCCACACGCCCGCGCCGGCCGAGCCGGCCGCACCGGGCGTGCGCCATCGCAGTGCGCCGACGGGCCCCGCGCCCCGTCGGATCGTCCCCGATGAGGAGGCGACCGTGCTGCGCCGCGCAACGGGCATCCACCGTTCGCCGCGTCGCCCGCGCCGCGACTCCATCGCCGCCTGACCACCCGCATAGACTGGTCTCAGCGCTGAACCGGTGCGCCCGCGCGCATCCGGTGCTCCGGCGCGCTGACTGACCCCTCGGGCGCATGCCCGCCCGCATCCCGCACCGGCGCCCCACCGCGCCCGGCTGCGCAACACTACGGAGGTGCCTGTGGATCCCAATGACATTCTGATGGCCGTTCTCGCCGGCGGCGGCGGACTCGCCGTCATCGGCGGCGGCATCTGGGCGGGCATGCGCTCGCGCACCAAACCCACCACCAAGACCGACGGGCGCCGCCCCGAAGGCCGCGGCGCGGAGACCGTCCGCCCGCCGGCGCGCCCGCGCCCCGCCGCACCCACCTGGGGTGACACGCTGACTGCCCCCGCCGCACCGAAGAAGTCGGAGGAGGCGGCCGACGCAGGCCCCGAGACCGCTGAAGCTCCGGAAGCGCGTGAAGCAGAGGCTCCGTCGGCCGGCGGCTCCACCGCCGCGGCCGCCGCCCCCGAGGCCGAGACCGAGTCGGCAGCCGCGCCAGCCGAAGCGGCCGATGAGACGGTGGTGGACGAAGCACCGGTCGAGCTCGAGCAGCCGGAACCGACCGCTGACCGCATGGTGCGCCTGCGCGCCCGCCTGCAGCGCTCCGGCGCCATGGGCCGCGGCCTGCTCAACCTCCTCACCCGCGACGAGATCGACGACGCCACCTGGGAGGAGATCGAAGAGACCCTCCTGCTCGCCGACCTTGGGCCCGCCGCCACCGATGAGCTGATGGACGGCCTGCGCGCCCGCGTGCAGGTGCTCGGCTCCCGCGACCCCGCGGAGGTGCACGACATCCTCCGCGACGAGCTCGTCAAGGTCGTGGACCCAACCCTGGACCGCCGCATCGCCGCCAGCGCCATCGAAGCGCCCAGCGGTGAACGGGTCCCGTCGGTCATCGTGATGGTCGGCGTGAACGGCACCGGCAAGACCACCACCACCGGCAAGTTCGGCCGCGTCCTCATCGCGGAGGGGCGCACCGTCGTGTTCGGCGCCGCCGACACGTTCCGCGCCGCGGCTGCTGAACAGCTCACCACCTGGGGTGAACGGGTCGGCGTGGACACCGTCCGCAGCGACCGCGAGGGCGCCGACCCCGCATCGGTCGCGTTCGATGCGGTCACCGAGGGCATCAAGCAGGATGTGGACGTGGTCGTCATCGACACCGCGGGCCGCCTGCAGAACAAGAAGGGCCTGATGGACGAGCTCGGCAAGATCAGCCGCGTCGCATCGAAGGCGCTCAAGGGGGCGAAGATCCAGGAGATCATCCTGGTCATCGACGCCACCACCGGTCAGAACGGCATGCAGCAGGCGCGCGTGTTCGCCGAAGCGGTCGACATCACCGGCATCGCCCTCACCAAGCTCGACGGCACCGCGAAGGGCGGCATCGTCGTCAACGTGCAGCGCGAACTCGGCGTGCCGGTGAAGCTCGTCGGCCTCGGCGAAGGCATGGACGACCTCACCCCGTTCGACCCGTACGGCTTCGTCGACGCCCTGCTTGAGGCCTGAGCGGCCGACGGACTCCTCACCTCACCCGCCGCACCCGCGTGCGGGGCCCCATCCGCCACCGGTAGGATGGTCGGGCCCGGCATGCGGGTGCGCCACCATTGGCGCGAGCCGTCACACCGCCTGCCGCCCCGATCAACCGCTGAGGTCCATTCTTCGTGTTCAACAACCTGTCCGACCGGATCACTCAATCCCTCAAGGGTCTGCGAGGCCACGGCCGCCTCACCGAAGCGGACGTCGACAAGACAGTCCGCGAGATCCGCCGCGCACTCCTGGACGCCGACGTCGCCGTCCCCGTGGTCCGCTCCTTCGCCGCCCAGATCCGTGAGCGCGCCCTCGGTGAAGAGGTCTCCAAGGCTCTCAACCCCGCCCAGCAGGTCGTCAAGATCGTCCACGAGGAGCTCATCGAAGTCCTCGGCGGCGCCACCGGTGAGCTGCGCCTGGCGAAGAACCCGCCCACCGTCATCATGCTCGCCGGCCTCCAGGGCGCCGGTAAGACCACCCTCGCCGGCAAGCTCGCGAAGTGGTTCAAGGAGCAGGGCCACACGCCGATGCTGATCGCATCCGACCTGCAGCGCCCCAACGCCGTCAACCAGCTGCAGATCGTGGGTCGCCGTGCCGGCGTCGCCGTGTACGCCCCGCAGCCCGGCAACGGTGTGGGCGACCCGGTGCAGGTGGCGCGCAACGGTGTCGCCATCGCCCGCGACAAGCACCACGACATCGTCATCGTCGACACCGCGGGTCGCCTCGGTGTGGACGAGGAGATGATGCAGCAGGCCCGCGACATCCGCGACGCCGTCAACCCCGACGACACCCTGTTCGTGGTCGACGCGATGATCGGTCAGGACGCCGCCCGCGTCGCCGAATCGTTCCGCGACGGCGTCGGCTTCACCGGCGTGGTCCTCTCCAAGCTCGACGGCGACGCTCGCGGCGGTGCCGCCCTCTCCATCACCGGCGTCACCGAGCGCCCGATCCTGTTCGCCTCCACCGGTGAGGCCCTCGGCGACTTCGAACGGTTCCACCCGGACCGCATGGCCAACCGCATCCTCGACATGGGCGACATGCTCTCCCTCATCGAGCAGGCGGAGAGGTCGTTCGATCAGAAGCAGACCGAGCAGATGGCGTCCAAGCTCACCAAGGGTGAGGACTTCGACTTCAACGACTATCTGGGCCTGATGGCGCAGATGAAGAAGATGGGGTCGATGAAGAAGATGCTCGGCATGCTGCCGAACATGCGCCAGTACAAGGAGCAGATCGACCAGTTCGACGACTCCCAGCTGAACCGCATCGAAGCGATCATCCAGTCGATGACCCCGTTCGAACGCGCGAACCCCAAGCAGATCAACGGGTCCCGTCGGGCCCGCATCGCCGCCGGCTCCGGTGTGACCGTCACCGAAGTGAACCAGCTGCTGGAGCGCTTCAAGCAGGCGCAGAAGATGATGGGCTCCATGGGCCAGGGGATGGCCGGCGGCGGCATGCCGGGCGGACCCGGGATGGGCTTCGGCAAGAAGTCCAAGGGCCGCCAGCAACCGCAGCAGAAGAAGCGGAAGTCGAAGTCCGGCAACCCGGCGAAGCGCGCCGCCCAGGAGAAGGCGTGGGCGCAGAAGCAGGCGAACCAGCCCGCCGGGTCCGCCTTCGGCCTCGGCGGTCAGGGCGGCGGCGAGATGCCGGACCTGTCCAGCCTCGATCCGAAGCAGCTGAACTCCCTGCCCCCTGAGATGCGGAAGATGTTCGGCAAGTGACAGCCGCGGAGGTGCTCCATCTGAGCGGGCCCATCCTCACCGCCGCCGGTGAGGAGGCCCCCCAGGCGTGGGTGGTGGGCGGCCGGATCACGTTCGAGCGGCCGACGGGTTCCGCCCCCACCCGGCGCCTGGCCGGATACGCGCTGCCGGGCCTGGCGGACCTGCACTGCCACATCGGCATCAACGACAGCGGTGAGGGCACCACCCTGGAGACGGCGCGCGAGCAGATGCGCCGCAACCGCGACACCGGTGTCCTCCTGATCCGCGACGCCGGATCCATCATCGACAACTCCCCGCTGCAGGCCACCGCGCCCGGCGAGGCAGGGCACCTGATGCCCGATCTGGTGCGCTGCGGCCGCCACGTGGCCCGCACCCGCCGCTACCTCATCGGCTATGCCGACGAGGTCGACCCCCAGGACCTGCCGGCCGCGGTGACGACGCAGGCGGAGCGCTCCGACGGCTGGGTGAAGATCGTCGGCGACTGGATCGACCGCGACAAGGGCGACCTCGCCCCCTGCTGGTCCGCGGATGACTTCCGCGCCGCCGCGGATGCCGCCCACGCCGCCGGTGCCCGCATCACCGCGCACACGTTCGATGAGGAGACCATCCCGCTGATGCTGCAGGCCGGCTTCGACTGCCTGGAGCACGCCACCGGCCTCACCGACGAGACGATCCCCGCGGTCGCCGAGGCCGGTATCCCCGTGGTGACGACCCTGGTGAACGTGGACCGGTTCACCGACTACGCCGACCAGGGGGAGCGGAAGTTCCCGCAGTACGCCGCGCACATGCGCCGCCTGCGGGGGGAGCGCTTCGAGCGGACGTGCGACGCCGTCGACGCGGGCGTGCAGCTGCTGACCGGCACGGACAGCGGCGGCGTGCTCGGCCACGGCATCATCCACGACGAGCTCGACGAGATCGCCAAGTGCGGCCTCAGCGCCGAGCAGATCCTGGATGCGGCTGTGTTCGCGCCGCACGAGTTCCTCCGCAAGCCCGGGCTGGTGGAGGGCGCGCCGGCGAACCTCATCGTGACCGCGGAGGATCCGCGCCGCGACCACCGAGCGCTGCGCGATCTGGACGCGATCATGCTGCGCGGGGAGGTCGTCGGCGGCTGAGGCCGTCAGCGCAGGATCCGCATCAGCGCAGGATCAGTGTGAGCGCGATGACCAGCATCGTCACGCCCACGAGGACGTCGAGCAGGCGCGCCCCGTAGCCGAGCGCCGTGAACCACAGGATGCTCGCAGCAATCGCGCCGAGACCGAAGCTCCACCGGCCGTCCCCGTGCGCTGCCGCGCCGCAGGGACAGCAGTCCGGAGAGGAGCATGGGGTCGATGGTGGGGCCGGTGGGCAGGGTGCGACTGTGCGGACCGGCACATGGGATCGCCCTGGCCGGGTGCGGTGAATCCTGGCATAATCATCTGCTGTATGTGTCGCCGGCAGCCCTCTACCTGCCGCCGATGCGTCCAGCCGAAGGACGTGCGCCCCGCATGACCCCACAGGGTGCGCCGAATTCACCCACCGTCAAGAAGGAGAGACAGCCGCGTGGCCGTCAAGATTCGTCTGAAGCGCATGGGCAAGGTCCATGCACCCCACTACCGCGTCGTCGTCGTCGATTCGCGCAAGAAGCGCGACGGCGCCGTCATCGAGGAGATCGGTGTCTACCGTCCCACCGAGGAGCCCTCGCTGATCGAGGTCGACTCCGAGCGTGCACAGTACTGGCTGGGCGTCGGCGCCCAGACCTCCGACCAGGTCGCAGCCATCCTGCGCGCGACCGGCGACTGGGCCAAGTTCAAGGGCGAGGAGGGCGCCGAGGGCACCCTGAAGACCAAGGCCGAGAAGGAGTCCGCTGAGGAGCGCATCGCCGCCGCTGACAAGCAGGCAGCTGAGAAGCGCGACGAGGCGAAGAAGGCCAAGGAGAAGGCAGAGGCTGAGAAGGCCGCCGCCGAAGCCGAGGCCGCTGAGGGCTCCGAGGACGCTCCGGCTGAGGACGCCTCCGCTGAGGCGTCGGACGAGGCCTGAGCATGACCGCTCGCGCTGAGGCACTGTCGCACCTGGTCAGCGGCATCGTGGACAACCCCGATGACGTCCGCGTCAGGGAGAAGAACACGCGCCGCGGCCCGCTGCTGGAGGTCCGGGTCAACCCCGAGGACCTCGGCCGCGTGATCGGCCGCTCGGGTCGCACCGCTCGCGCTCTGCGCACGGTCACCCAGGCGCTGTCCGATGACGACGTCCGTGTCGACATCGTCGACACCGACAAGCGGTGACCCAGCCGCAGCGACCGTGCCCCTCATGCACCAAGGCGGCAGCACCCTCCGGGGCGCTGCCGCCTTCGCTCATCCCCACCACCTGAAGGCAGACCAGTGACCATCACCCGTACGCTCCGCCGCACCACCGCCACCACCGCAGCGGCCCTCAGTTCCCTGCTGCTCATCGCCGCCTGCACCGGCCCCGGCGGGCAGGCGCAGAAGCCGGCCGAGCAGCAGAGCCCGTCGGCGTCCAGCACCGCCGCTGAGAACCCCGCCACGAAGGCGGCCTGCCTCGACTTCTTCGGCGACCCCGACTACCTGTCCCCGAAGGCGTACGAGATCCTCGGGCTCGCCGGCAGCGTCGCCGAATCCACCGATGGCGACACCCAGTTCTTCGCCTCCGGCGCCGACACCCTGCGCACCGTGTTCCAGGACGCCGACGACTCCGTCCGCACCGACGTGGAACCGCTGATGGCCTGGTTCCAGGACGAAGCCCCGAAGGGCTCGAAGGCGGACATGGGGGCGTTCGCCGACGCTTACCGCGGTGTCGCCGCCGCCTGCTCCGGCTATTCGCAGGCCGCCGCGTTCGACGCCGACCCGTCGAAGGGCGGCCAGAAGTCCGCGAAGCTCGTGTGCTCCGAACTGAGCACGAAACCGCAGACCCTCGGTGTGTTCAGCACCGCGAACGTGCTGCCGTCCGAGATGTTCCGCGTGGTGGGGCTGTCCCCGCGCACCGTCAGCGCTGACGACATGGACACCGTGAAGCGGGTCAACGACTACCTCGAGCAGCAGAAGCGCGCGGTGGACGATGAGGGCGTCGCCGCCGCCATCGGCGAGATCCAGAAGCCGTTCACCGCCGCTCTGGACGGCGACATGGACTCCCCGGGGCTGCGGGACGCGATGGACCAGTTCGGCTCCGCCTGCTCGTCCGCCGGATTCTCCGGCGCCAGCGACGTCACAGACAGCGAGTCCGGCGACCTCGCCGGCTGACAGACAGGAACTCCCATGCCCAGCGAGAACACCATCACCGTCGCCGTCGGCACCATCGGCCGGGCGCACGGACTCAAGGGGGAGGTGGCCGTCATGCTGCGCACCGACATCCCCGAGGTCCGCCTCGCCGACGGGGCCGTGCTCGATGTCAACCCCGCCGGCGTCATCGGAGCGGACACGACAGCTCTGCCGCGCACCCTCACCGTCACCTCCACCCGCATCCAGCAGGGCCGCTGGTACGCGAAGTTCGCTGAACTGCGCGACCGCACCGCCGCCGAACAGGTCCGCGGCGCCGACCTCACGGTGCGGCTGGACCGGGACGAGGAGTTCGAGCAGGATCCTGACGCCTGGTACCCGTCGGAGCTGAAGGGCCTGCCGGTGGTGACGGCCGACGGCACCGAACTCGGCACCGTCCTCGACCTCGAGCACTACCCCGCGCAGGACGTCCTCATCGTCCGCGCCGTCAGCGGTCAGCGCGTCATGCTGCCGTTCGTGGAGGAGCTCGTGCCGGAAGTGGACCTCGAGCAGGGGCGGATCGTCGCCGACCCGCCCGGTGGTCTGTTCGACCCGGAGAACGCGGACTCGGAGCGCGACTGACATGCGCATCGACGTCATCACCATCTTCCCCGAGTACCTGCATCCGCTGGACCTGTCCCTCATCGGGAAGGCACGCCGTGACGGCGCCCTCGACCTGCAGCTGCACAACCTGCGGGACTTCACCCACGACCGCCACCGCACCGTGGACGACACTCCCGTCGGCGGCGGCGCCGGCATGGTGATGAAGCCGGAGCCGTGGGCGGAGGCGTTCGCCCACGTCATCGAGGCGGGCCGACGGGCACTGGGGGACGATCAGGCGCAGCCGATCGTGATCTTCCCGAACCCCGCCGGTGAGCCGTTCCGGCAGGCCGCGGCGCAGTCCCTGAGCGGTGAGCAGTGGCTGATCTTCGCCTGCGGTCGCTATGAAGGCATTGACGAGCGCGTCTACGAATACCTGCGGGACACCGGCATCGAGACGCGCCTGCACTCCCTCGGCGACTACGTCCTCAACGGCGGCGAGGTCGCGGTGCTGGCGATGACCGAAGCGATCGTTCGGCTCGTGCCCGGCGTGCTCGGCAACCCGGAGTCGATCGTGGAGGAGTCCCATTCGGTCGGTCTGCTGGAGTACCCGATCTACACGAAGCCGGCATCGTGGACGTCGCCGGACGGGCAGGTGCGCGACGTGCCGGAGGTGCTGATGAGCGGGCATCACGGTCGCATCGCCCAGTGGCGGCGCGAGCAGGCCGTGCAGCGGACCCGGGAGCGGCGGCCGGACCTGCTGGGGGAGTGACCCCGTCGGCCCCCCTGCGCGCGGCAGGCGGCGGCCTGTGGTGGGATTCGCACCGCAGCGGCGGGGCGCAGCATTGCCCCCGCGGGGCTTTGGTGGAAGAATCGTGGACTGTGCGCATCGCGCCGTCCACTGCCTCAGGGGTGGTCGGCACTGAGCGATCGGGCAGGTCCGTTGCCATGGGAGTGGCAGCCAGAGGCCCAGCACACACCTCATTGTGAGTGACGCTCGTCGGCCGCGTGCCGGCGAGGGTGAAGACATCTCCCGTCGACCTGGGGCGAGGGGTAGGAGAGACATCATGCAGAAGCTCGATGCACTCGATGCAGCTCAGCTGCGCGACAACATCCCGGCGTTCCGCGCGGGCGACAACGTCAAGGTCCACGTGCGCGTGGTCGAGGGCAACCGCTCTCGTATCCAGGTGTTCCAGGGCTACGTCCTCGCTCGTCAGGGCGGCGGCATCCGCGAGACCTTCCGCGTCCGCAAGGTCTCCTTCGGTGTGGGCGTGGAGCGCGTGTTCCCGGTGCACGCACCGACGATCGACAAGATCGAGGTCGTGACCCGCGGTGACGTGCGCCGCGCGAAGCTGTACTACCTGCGCGGCCTCACCGGCAAGAAGGCCCGCATCCGCGAGAAGCGCGACCACAGCTGAGCACCGCTCAGTCACGTCCGGAACGGCGGCCCCTGTGGACAGTGGTCGCCGTTTCCGTCATTCTCGCCCTCCTGGCGGTGCTCGGGGTGCGGCAGTTCGTCACCGAACCGTTCCGCATTCCCTCCGAGTCGATGCAGCCCACCCTGCAGCGCGGCGATGTCATCCTCGTGGACCGCAGCACCCGGGGCACCGCAGAGCGCGGCCAGGTCGTCGTGTTCGACGGCACCGGCTACTTCTCCTCGGCCGACGGGTCCACCCATTTCTGGACGAAGCGCGTCATCGGGATCGGCGGGGACGAGGTCCAGTGCTGCAGCCCGTCAGGCGCCATCACTGTCAACGGCGACGAACTGGACGAACCCTACCTGCCGCTGGGGGTGAAGCCGTCGGCCCAGGAGTTCCACGTGAAGGTCCCGGCGGGACGGATGTTCGTCCTCGGCGACAACCGTGAGAACTCCGCTGATTCCCGCAGCCAGCTCGGCGCCCCCGGCGGCGGCATGGTGCCCGTGGAGCGGGTGCGCGGAGAAGTGCGCTGGATCGTGCTGCCCCCTGGGCGCTTCGGCGGCGCCCCCAACCTAGGATGAGACCGATGAGCACCTCACCTGAGACTTCCCCACCGGCTGCGGAGCCCGATCCCGCGCCGACCGGCCGCCGCCGTCGCGCAGCGCGCCGCGGCCTCGGCCGCACCATCCTCGACTACGCCCTCACGCTCGGCATCGCGCTGCTGATCGCCGTGCTGATCAAAACATTCGTGGTGCAGCCGTTCTACGTGCCGTCCGGGTCGATGCGCCCCACCCTGATGGAGCAGGACAAGATCCTCGTCTCGAAGTTCCACGACGACCTCAAGGACATCAACCGCGGTGACGTGGTGGTGTTCGAGGACCCGTCGGACTGGGTGGGCAGCGAGTTCCCGGAGCCGACAGGTGCCCGCGCCGGTGTGCAGAAGGCCCTCAGTGTGGTGGGTCTGATGCCGGACCCCTCGCAGCGGTTCCTCGTCAAGCGCGTCATCGGCATGCCCGGTGACACCGTGCAGTGCGAATCCACCGACGGGCCAGTGAAGGTCAACGGCGAAGAGCTGACGGAGCCGTACATCAGTCCCGATGCGGGCGCCTGCCAGGCGGAGTTCTCCGTCACCGTCCCGCAGGGCAAGTTCTGGGTGATGGGCGACAACCGCTACCGCTCCGCCGACTCCGCCTACCGCGAAGCCAGCGGCATCGACGGCTTCGTGCCCGAGGACCACCTGGTGGGCCGCGCGTTCGTCATCATGTGGCCGATCAGCTCCTGGGCATGGCTGAACGACGGCGAGAAGTCGTTCAGCGGCGTGCCGGAGCCGTCCGCCCGCGCCGACCAGGTGACGCTGCGACGCGGCGACCTCGCTGCCGCCGCCTGACATGGTCGTGGACCCCACCGCGGTCGACGAGGAGCGCCTCGCCGCGGACCTGTTCGCCGCCCACCCCGACGCGGCCCGCGCCGCCGTCATCGGTGTGGACGAAGTGGGCCGCGGAGCCCTCGCCGGCCCCGTCCTGGTGGGCGCGTTCGCGCTCATCGTCCACCGGCGGGCCGACGGGTCCGCCCGCGCCCAGGTCCTGCCGGACGGCATCCGCGACTCCAAGCAGCTCACCGCGAAGCGCCGGGCCGCCGTCAGCGCCGCCCTGCGGGCGGACGAGGACCTGATCTGGGCGACCGGGTCCGCCGCCGCGGTCGAGATCGACGAGGTCGGGATCGGCGCCGCGCTCGGCGTGGCGGCGAGGCGGGCACTGGAATCCGTCGGCCGCCGCCTCGAGGAGACGGATGCCCAGCTGCCGATCGCGGGGATCATCCTGGACGGCAACCTGGACTTCGTCACCGACGGCCTCGGCCCCGTGCCCGTGCTCGTGCGGGTGAAGGCCGATCAGGACTGCGTCAGCGCTGCCGCGGCGAGCGTGCTCGCGAAGGTGGAGAGGGACTCCCTCATGGAGGCGCTGGACCGGACGGCGCCGGCGTATGCGTGGGCGTCGAACAAGGGGTACGGATCGGCCGCACATCGCGCCGCGATCGCTGAGCACGGTCTTCACCCGGAGCACAGGTCCACCTGGAAGCTGGCGTAGGGTTGACGGCGTGAGTGCACACGATCTCGAAGAGTACGAAGCGGAGATGGAGCTCGCGCTGTATCGCGAGTACCGCGATGTGGTCAGCCTGTTCACCTACGTGGTGGAGACCGATCGCCGCTTCTACCTCGCCAACCAGGTGGACCTGCAGGTCCGCTCCGCCGGCGGGGAAGTGTTCTACGAGCTCACCCTCGCGGATGCCTGGGTGTGGGACGTGTACCGCTCCTCGCGGTTCGTCCGCTCCGTGCGCGTGGTGACGTTCAAGGACGTCAACGTCGAAGAGCTCGCGAAGCCGGACATCTCCCTGCCGTAGCAGCCGGCGGCTGAGCAGGCGCTCGGCGGCGTTCACACCACCACTTGTCCCCGGGGAGGCCGACGGGGCGGCGCGCGGACCGATGGCCGGGCACG
The DNA here is from genome assembly GCF_022347125.1 of Helcobacillus sp. ACRRO. Classification (NCBI taxonomy): domain Bacteria; kingdom Bacillati; phylum Actinomycetota; class Actinomycetes; order Micrococcales; family Dermabacteraceae; genus Helcobacillus; species Helcobacillus sp. ACRRO. Next base: position 19,102 of record NZ_JAKRNG010000025.1, on the reverse strand, counting down.
GTGGGGTGCATGAGCATCGCAGCATTCGCCACCGGAGACCACATCGCCGCCATGAGCCCGCGGGAGATCGGCCGGCTCGGAGAGGACCTCGCCGTACGCCGCTTGGTGCGGGACGGCTGGACCATCCACGACCGCAACTTCCGCACCCGCCGCGGGGAGATCGACATCGTCGCCTCCGACGGCGACACCCTCGTGTTCGTCGAGGTGAAGACCCGTCGCCCCTCCCATGTGGGCGCCGGTGTCCACGCGGTCGATGAGAACAAGGTGCGGCGTCTGCGCACCATGGCGGGCTACTACCTGATGAACCGGGCGCCCGCGCACAGCGCGATCCGGATCGACGTCATGTCGATCGCCGTCAGCGTCCACGCCGAGCCGCGCATCGACCACATCCAGGACGTCTGCTCATGAGCGTCGCGCGCACCCTGTCGATGGCGCTGAACGGGCTGGACGGCACCGTGGTCGATGTCGAGGTGCAGCAGACTCAGGGCCTGCCCGGGATGAAGATCGTCGGCCTCGCCGGCACCGCCACCCTGCAGGCGCAGGACCGGGTGCGGGCCGCCTGCCACCATGCCGGGCACCCGAAGATCAGCCAGTCGAAGTTCATCATCAACCTCACGCCCGGGTGGCTGCCGAAGAGCGGCTCCGGGTTCGACCTTCCCGTCGCCGTCGCTGTGCTCGACGCCCACGGCGTACTGCGGTCCGGCCCGCGCTCTCGGACGCTCCACATCGGGGAGCTCAGCCTGGACGGCGCGATCCTCCCGGTGCCGGGCGTGCTGCCGTCCCTCCTGGCCGCGCGCGAGGCCGGCATCACCCGCGCCGTCATCCCAGCAGCGAACGCCGCGGAGGGCCGCCTCGTCCCCGACCTCGAGGTGATCGAAGCCGAGCACCTCGCCGACGTCATCGCCCTGTACGGCGGGGCGTTCACCCGCACCCGCAGCGACCGCACCGACCATGCCGCGCCTGCGCCGCGCACAGCCAAGGCACCCGTCGGTGACTTCGCGGATGTGCACGGGCAGGAGCAGGCGAAGCTCGCCGCGGAGGTCGCCGCCGCCGGCGGCCACCACCTGTCCCTCATCGGCCCGCCCGGTGCCGGCAAGACCATGATCGCTTCCCGCCTGCCGAGCATCCTGCCGCCGCTCGCCACCGCCGATGCCCTGGACCTGTCGGCGGTGCTGTCCCTCACCGGGGAGTTCGACGCCGCCGCGGGCCTGCGCCGCACCCCGCCGTTCATCAGCCCGCACCACACGGCCTCCACCGCGTCCGTCATCGGCGGCGGGTCCGGGATCGCTCGGCCCGGTGCCGTCTCCCTCGCCCACGGCGGTGTGCTGTTCCTCGACGAAGCCCCCGAGTTCCAGCGCACCGCGATGGAGGCACTGCGCGAACCCCTCGAATCAGGCGTGGTGCGGCTGCACCGTTCCCGCGGCGCCATCACCTACCCGGCGCGCTTCCAGCTCGTCATCGCCGCGAACCCCTGCCCGTGCGGACAGGCCTGGGGCAAGGGCGGCGCCTGCACCTGCTCCCCGATGGCGAAGCGCCGCTACCTCACGCGCATCTCCGGACCCATCGCCGACCGCATCGACATGCGGATCGACGTTCCACCGGTGCGCGCCATCGCCGCGGACACCGCACCTCCGGCCGAACCCAGTGCCGTGATCGCGCAGCGCGTCCGCGCGGCCCGCGAACGCCAGGCCGCCCGACTCGCCGGCACCGGGTACCACCTGAACGCCCAACTGCCCAGCAGCACCCTCTCCCGTCTGATGCCGCTGCCCGCCGCCGAGGAGGCCCTGCTGCGCCGCCTCGTGGACCGCGGTGCCCTCACCATGCGCGGGCGCGCCCGCGTCCACCGGCTCGCCTGGACCCTCGCGGACCTCGCCGACCGCAACCAGCCGACGGATGCCGATGTCGGCCACGCCCTGCAGCTTCGAGGAGAGACCCACTGATGAACGACCGAGACGCCCGCGCCGCCTGGAGCGCGCTCGCCGAACCCACCGACCCCGTTGCCCGCGCCCTCATCACCGAATTCGGGCCCGCCCGGGCTCTCCAGCTCGCTCTGCAGCCGAGCGTGCACCAGCTGCATGACGCGATCCGGCACGCGGCCGAGAGCCCGTCGGCCGATGAGATCGCGGTGGACGCCGCGGACCGCTCGGCGCTGCGGGCCCCGTCGCTGGAGATTGCGGAGCGCGCCCACCTTCGCTGGTGCGACCGCGCCGGATCCGTGCGGCTGGAGGACCTGATCGATGACGCGGACCGCGCCGGCATCGGCTTCCTCACCCCGGAGGACGACTCCTGGCCGGGAGCCGTGGAGGACCTCGGGGTCAACGCCCCGTACGGACTGTGGATGCGCGGCAGCGCCTCACCCGCGGACCTGCTGACGGCGCGGCCGACGGTCGCGATCGTCGGAGCCCGCGCCGCCACCGCCTACGGTGCCCAGGTCGCGGGGGACCTCGCTCTTGGTGCGGCGGAGCGCGGCATCACCGTGGTCTCCGGCGGCGCGTACGGCATCGACGCCGCTGCCCACCGCGGCGCCCTCAGCGCAGGCCAGTCCCTGACCTGCGCGGTCCTCGCCGGCGGCCTGGACCGGTTCTACCCGCGCGGCAACGAGGACCTGCTGCGGGCCGTGGAGCGGCACGCCCTCATCCTGTCCGAAGCGCCGATGTTCACCGCGCCCACCCGGTGGCGGTTCCTCGCCCGCAACCGCATCATCGCCGCGCTCAGTGCCGCGACCGTGGTGGTGGAGGCGGCGCTGCGCTCCGGCGCCCTGTCCACTGCGAACCGGGCTGATGACCTGTCGCGGCCCGTCGCGGCGGTGCCGGGGCCTGTCACCAGTCCCGCCAGTGCCGGCTGCCATCGTCTCGCCCGGGAGAACGGAGCCGTCCTCATCACCGACGCCGACGAACTCGCCGAACTCGTGACCTCATCACCCGCGAGTGACGGCACGGGCGTGGTCGATGAGCTGGATCTGCTCTCCGCCGCGGACCGGCGGGTGCTCGATGCGGTCCCGCCGCGCTCCGTCATCTCCTGCCGCGCCGCCGCTCGCGACTGCGGCCTGGGCGTGGATGCGGTCCAGGCGGCTCTGCAGCGCATTGCGATGCTGGGGCTGGTGGAGCTCACGGGCAGTGGGGTGCGGCGGCGGCTCTAGACTGGCGGGATGAACCGCACCGCCACCGCCCCGACCCTCGCCCCGCAGCTGCTCGCTGCGCTGAACGACCCGCAGCGACTGCAGATCGTCGGCGCGCTCGCGGGCGGGGCGAACAGGGCGGATCTCGCGGCACTGGTGGGGGAGAAGGCGCTCGCCGGGCACCTGAAGCGGCTCGCCTCCTGCGGTCTCGTCACCGACCCCGACGGCGAACCCGCCCTGGACCTGACGGCGTTCGCGACGGCTCAGCAGGGCGTGCAGACGCTGCGCATCGCGGCGCGCGGCCCGGCACCGCTGGAGCGCCCCGACATCAACGCCCTGTTCGAGGACGGTCTCGTGCGGACCCTGCCGGTGAAGCCCGCCGCCCGCGACGCTCTCCTGGAATGGATCGCGGAGCGCTTCTTCACCCGCGGCTCCTGGACCGAAGGCGAAGTGAACGCCGTCCTCGGCACCGTCGTCATCGATCACGCCACCGTTCGCCGCTTCCTCATCGACCAGGGCCGGCTGCGCCGCAGCGCCGACGGCTCCACCTACGCCCGGCCATGACCGCCCCGAAGCTGACCGACGCGCAGCAGGCCGAACTCCACGACTTCGCGCGGTACCTGCGGCTCGAACGCGGCCGCTCCGCCCACACCATCACCGGCTACCTCCGCGACGTCACCTCCCTGCTCACCTTCGCGAACGCCCTCGGCGAAGAGGTCGAGCTCGCAACCATGCGGGACTGGCTCGCGCAGCGCTCCGAGAAGGGCCAGGCTCAGGCCACGCTCGCCCGCGCCGCGGCCGCCACCCGAACCTTCACCGCGTGGCGCCTCGACACCGGCCGGGCCGACCACGACCCGGGCCGGCGACTGCGCACCCCGAAGCGAGGCCAGCACCTGCCGAGCGTGCTCACCGCCCGGCAGATGACGAACCTCCTCGACCAGCCCGCGGAGGCATCGGCCGGCGAGGACGGCGAGATCAGCGACCAGGACCGCGCCCTCGCCCAGCGCGCCACCGCGATCCTCGAGATCCTCTACTCCACCGGTCTGCGCGTCAGCGAACTCGTCGCCCTCACCCCGCGCAGCATCGACCGCGGCCAGAACACGATCCGAGTGCGCGGCAAGGGCAACAAGGAACGCGTCGTCCCCGTCGGCCGCCCCGCCCTGCGCGCCCTCGCTACGTGGATGGAGGACGGCCGACGGGTACTGGCCAGCCAGAAGACCCCCGCCGACGCCGTGTTCCTCGGCGTGCGCGGCGGCCGCATCTCCGACCGCGAAGTGCGCCGCATCGTCGCCGACGCAGGCCAAAGAACCGGCACCGGCGGCCGCATCAGCCCGCACACCCTGCGGCACAGCGCCGCCACCCACCTCGTGGAGGGCGGAGCGGACCTGCGCAGCGTGCAGGACATCCTCGGCCACTCCTCCCTGCAGACCACGCAGATCTACACGCACGTCACAGCGGAGAGGCTGCGCTCCACCATCGACCAGGCGCATCCGCGGGCCTGACCGGAACGCGCGGCGGTGCCGTCGGAGGGGCAGCTGCGGCGTGAGCGGGGACCTCAGCGCTGGAGCGGGGCAGCAGCACACTCGGGCCGCGCACCCCCAGCAGCGGCAGCGGATCCAGGTACTCCAGTTCCCGCGGCTCCCCCGTCCGCTTCGCCCCCAGATGCAGGCACGGCACGTCACCGCAATGGGAGAAGCCGCCGGAGCCGTCCAGCTCGCCGATCACATCGCCCCGTCGGACCGCCTCCCCAGCGCGGCGCTGCGTGAGAACCGGTTCATACGTGGAGACCAGGCCGTTCGCGTGGCGGACCGTCACCACGGGTTTGCCCGCCACGGGACCGGCGAACGCGATCACGCCGTCGTCCACCGCGGTGACGGCGGGGGAGGAGGACGTGATGTCGATGCCGCGGTGCCCCGCGGAGTAGACGGTGTCCGGGCGGTCGAAGAGCGCCACCACGTCATGATCGGGGCCGAGCGGCCACGCCCAGATCCCTTCGGGCTGTCCCGCCTCGGCGCGGTCGGCCGTCGGGACAGCCGCGGGCGCCCCGGCCGCTGGAGCAGCGGGCACGGCCAGGCTCAGCAGGATCGTGAGGACCAGGGTGAGAGCGCGTGCAGCAGACATGCCTCGAGAGTGCTCGCGGCCTCGCCCAGCGGCAACGGTGAACGCCCGGGTGTGGACAGGTGAACGTCCACACACGTATGCGTCACAATCGCCCCGCGGGCCCTGTTGGGCGGCTGAGACCGTGGGCTACCATGACTGCGGCACTCGTCGCAGACGGGTGACTATCGCGTGTCCATCCAGGCGACCTTCCCACCGGTCTCACCCGAATCATCGGGGGAGCGGGCAGGGCGCCGGGCACCAGGCCGAGCGCTGCCGACCGGCAGCGTCGAATCAACCGAGAAGAGCCGCTTCTGCGCCCCCGGGGCCCAGAAGCGTAGAAAGAGAGACGACCATGGCAGTCGTTACCATGCGCCAGCTCCTGGAGAGCGGCGTCCACTTCGGTCACCAGACCCGTCGCTGGAACCCCAAGATGAAGCGCTTCATCTTCACTGAGCGCAACGGCATCTACATCATCGACCTGATGCAGTCGCTCACCTACATCGACCAGGCCTACGACTTCGTGAAGGAGACCGTCGCCCACGGCGGCACCATCCTCTTCGTCGGCACCAAGAAGCAGGCGCAGGAGACCGTGCAGGAGCAGGCCACCCGCGTCGGCATGCCCTACGTGAACCAGCGCTGGCTCGGCGGCATGCTCACCAACCTCCAGACCGTGTCCACGCGCGTGAACCGTCTGAAGGAGCTCGAGCAGATGGACTTCGAGGATGTGGCCGGCTCCGGCTACACCAAGAAGGAACTGCTCATGATGCGCCGTGAGAAGGACAAGCTGGAGAAGACCCTCGGCGGTGTCCGCGACATGGCCAAGGCACCCTCCGCTGTGTGGATCGTCGACACCAAGAAGGAGCACCTCGCCGTCGATGAGGCGCAGAAGCTCAACATCCCGGTCGTCGCCATCCTCGACACCAACGCCGACCCGGACGAGGTCCAGTACCCGATCCCGGGCAACGACGACGCCATCCGCGCCGTCACCCTCCTGACCCGCGTCATCGCCGACGCCGTCGCCGCTGGCCTCCAGCAGCGCCACGCGAAGTCCGAGGACAAGGGCGAGAAGAACGTCTCCGCTGTTGACGCCGAGCCGCTCGCCGAGTGGGAGCAGGAGCTGCTCAAGCAGTCCGAGGTCCAGCAGGACCAGGCCAAGGCCGAGGAAGCACCGAAGGCTGACGAGGCACCCGCGGCCGAGCAGGCCGAGGGCGAGAAGGCAGAGTCCTCCGAGAAGGAAGAGAACTGATCCATGGCGAACTACACCGCAGCTGACATCAAGGAGATCCGCGAGCTCACCGGCGCGGGCATGCTCGACGTCAAGAAGGCTCTCGACGAGTCCGAGGGCGACAAGCAGAAGGCCATCGAGGCCATCCGCATCAAGGGCCTGAAGGGCATCTCCAAGCGCGAGGGCCGCTCGGCCTCCGAGGGCCTCGTCGCCGCTGACATCCGCGACGTCGACGGCGGCCAGGAGGGGACCCTCGTGGAGATCAACTCCGAGACCGACTTCGTCGCCAAGAACGCCAAGTTCGTCGCACTGGGCGATGAGGCTGTGGCCGCGGCCGTCGAGTCCGGCGCCTCCACCCCGGAGGAGCTGCAGGACACCGCGTTCGGTGAGAACCTCACCAACGCCGCCGCCACCATGGGCGAGAAGATCGAGGTGCGTCGCATCGGCCGCGTCAAGGGCGAGGTCGTCACCAACTACATGCACCGCACCAACAAGGACCTCCCGCCGCAGGTGGGCGTCCTCGTGGCCTCCGACGCCGCCGGCGCCGAGGTCGCCCGCGACGTCGCGATGCACATCGCCGCCTACTCCCCGACCTACCTCACCCGTGAGGAGGTCCCCGAGGACGTCGTCGCCAACGAGCGCCGCATCGCCGAGGAGACCGCCAAGGGCGAGGGCAAGCCGGAGAAGGCGCTGCCGATGATCGTCGAGGGCCGCCTCAACGGCTTCTTCAAGGAGAACGTGCTGCTCGACCAGGCGTTCGCCAAGGACCCGAAGCAGTCCGTCGGCAAGGTCGTCGAGGCCGCTGGTGGCACCATCACCGGCTTCGTGCGCTTCCGCGTGGGCAACTGACCCGCACGGCATCCGCTGAACGCTGAAGGGCGTCTCCCCGCTGAGGGAGGCGCCCTTCGCGCGTCACGCGGGGCATCCGTCGGCCCGCGTGGGAGGGGCCGACGGGTGCCGGGCCGCACACCGGGCCGCGCCGGGCAGGAAGACTCCACCTGTGACCGGTAGGATTGACCGCAGCGCCCGTCGGCATGCCCCGCCGGGCCGTCCCGTGGCGACAGCGGAAGGACAGACATGAGCCAGGACCCCGATCCGATCACCTCGACCATGCCCGTCATCCGGGCCCAGGAGGGCAGGCGTCGCGTCCTGCTCAAACTGTCCGGTGAGGCCTTCGGCGGTGGCAGGGTCGGCGTGGACCCGGACGTGGTCTCCCGCATCGCCCGCGAGATCTCCGAAGCGGTCGCCTCCGGTGTGGAATGCGCGATCGTCGTGGGCGGCGGCAACTTCTTCCGCGGTGCCGAACTGTCCCAGCGCGGCATGGACCGCCGCCGCGCCGACTACATGGGCATGCTCGGCACCGTCATGAACTGCCTCGCACTCCAGGACTTCCTGGAGCAGGCCGGCACCTCCACCCGCGTGCAGACCGCTATCACCATGGGCCAGGTCGCGGAGCCGTACCTGCCGCTGCGGGCCGTGCGCCACCTCGAGAAGGGCCGCGTGGTCATCTTCGGCGCCGGCGCCGGCATGCCGTACTTCTCCACCGACACGGTCGCTGTGCAGCGCGCACTGGAGATCGGCTGCGAAGAGGTCCTGATGGCGAAGAACGGCGTGGACGGCGTCTACACCGCGGACCCGAAGAAGGACCCCACCGCGGAGCGCCTGGACCACCTCACCTACGAGGACGCCCTGCAGCGCGGCCTGCGGGTCGTGGACGCCACCGCCTTCAGCCTCTGCATGGACAACAAGCAGCAGATGATGGTGTTCGGCCTCGACACTCCCGGCGCCATCACCCGCGCGATGAACGGCGAACGCATCGGCACCGTCGTCACCGGCGCCTGAGACCCGCATCGACCACCCCAACACAGAAGGAACGCATCATGAGCGAAGGAATCCCCGCAATCCTCAAGGACGCCGAAGAGCGGATGAAGAAGTCCGTCGAGGTCACCCGCGACGAGTTCTCCACCATCCGCACCGGTCGCGCCAGCTCGGCGATGTTCGAAGGCATCACCGTGGACTACTACGGCGCTCCCACCCCGCTGAACCAGCTCGCCTCCCTCCAGTTCCCCGAGGCCCGCACCATCATCGTCACCCCGTACGACAAGGGCGCGATGAGCAATGTGGAGACCGCCCTGCGCGACTCCGACCTCGGCGTGAACCCCACCAACAACGGCGACAACCTGCGCGTGGTCCTGCCCGCCCTCACCGAGGAGCGCCGCAAGGAGTACACGAAGCTGGCCCGCACCAAGGCCGAGGACGGCCGCATCGCCATCCGCGGCACCCGCGGCAACGCGAAGAAGGCCATGGAGCAGCTCGTCAAGGACAAGGAGATCGGCGAGGACGAAGGCGTGCGCGGCGAGAAGGAGCTCGACGCACTCACCAAGAAGTACTCCGAGATCGTCGACCAGGCCCTCGAGGCCAAGGAGCAGGAGCTCCTCACCGTCTGATCCGTCCCGCCGCCGCGCCCCGTGCGCGGCGGCACCGTCTGCTTCGAGGAGCCACCCGCCCGTGACCACAGCGCCCGCAGCCCCGGCTGCCCCGGCCCCGTCGGCGCGCCGCAAGCGCAGCGCCGGACGGAATCTGCCCGCCGCCATCGGCGTGGGCGTGGCGCTCAGCGCCATCCTCCTGGGCGTGTTCTACCTGGTGCCGGCGCTGCTGTCCGCCCTCGTCGCGATCGCGGCGGTGCTGGCCACCCTCGAGGTGGCCCACGCGCTCGGCAGCGCCAACCTGCGCGTCCCCGCGGCGCCGCTGCTGGTGGCGGCGGTCGGCATCGTCGTGTGCACCACCGTGTACGGGGCCGACGGCATGCTGATCTCCACCGCCGCTGGCGCTGTCGTCCTGATCCTGTGGCGCGCCGTGGAGGCGACCGGGCTGATGGCGATCCGGGACGTGGTGGCCGGGATCTTCACCCTCATCTGGGTGCCGTTCCTCGGCAGCTTCACCCTCCTGCTCGCCCAGCAGCCGAGCGCCAGCCACAAGCTGATGCTCGCCCTGCTGATCCCCATCGCCTCCGACACCGGCGGCTACATCGCCGGTGTCCTGTTCGGCCGCCACCCGATGGCGCCGACCATCAGCCCGAAGAAGACCTGGGAGGGCATGGCCGGCTCCCTCCTCTTCGGCGTCGCCGGCGGCACCGCTGTGGGGGCACTGCTGCTGCCTGAGGAGCTCGGCGCCCTCTTCGGCGGCGTCTTCGGCGCCCTCATCGTGGTGATCTCCACCATCGGCGACCTCACCGAGTCCCTGCTGAAGCGCGACCTCGGCATCAAGGACATGGGCGACCTCCTGCCCGGCCACGGCGGCATCATGGACCGTCTCGACTCGATCCTGCTCGCCGTCCCGACCCTGTTCATCCTGCTGTGGATCCTGGAGGCCGTGAATGGCTGACACCCCCGACCGTCCTGCGAACCCCCGCACTGACGCAGCGCCCGGCACCGGAGCGCGCCCCACCGGCAGCGGCCTCGCCGTCCCCAAGGACCTCTCCCGCGAGGTCGTGAAGGGCGAGAAGGTCATGCTCGCCCCCGGCCAGCTGCAGCTGCGCCCCACCCGCCGCGGCAAACCGCCTGCGCATCTCGCGGACCTCACCCTCGCCGAACGGCAGGACGCGGTGAAGGAACTGGGTCTGCCGGCGTTCCGCGCCAAGCAGCTGTCCACCCACTACTTCGAGCACTACACCACCGACCCGGAACGGATGACCGACCTGCCGAAGGACCGCCGGGAGGAGCTCGCAGAGCACTTCTTCCCGACGCTGCTGACCAAGGTCAGCCAGCAGGCCGCGGACCACGGCGCCACCCAGAAGTTCCTCTGGAAGCTGTTCGACGGCTCCATGGTCGAGTCCGTGCTGATGCGCTACTCCAACCGCGTCACCCTCTGCATCTCCTCCGAAGCGGGCTGCGGCATGAACTGCCCGTTCTGCGCCACCGGCCAGCTCGGCCTCACCCGCAATCTCTCCGCCGCGGAGATCCTCGAACAGGTCCGCATCGCCAACCGCATGCTCGCCGACGGGGAGATCCCCGGCGGGCCCGGCCGCGTCTCGAACATCGTGTTCATGGGCATGGGGGAGCCGCTGGCGAACTACCGGCCCGTCGCCACCGTCTGCAAGCGCCTCAACGCGCCCGCGCCCGAGGGCTTCGGCATGAGCGCCCGCAACATCACGGTGTCCACCGTCGGCCTCGCCGCCGCGGTCCGCAAGCTGGTGCGCGAAGAGATCCCCGTGACCCTCGCCGTGTCCCTGCACGCCCCGGACGACGAGCTGCGCAACGAACTCGTCCCCATCAACCAGCGGTTCGACGTCGACGACATCCTCTCCGCCGCCTACGAGTACTTCCAGGCGACCGGCCGCCGCGTCTCCATCGAATACGCGCTCATCCGCGACATCAACGACCAGGCGGAGCGCGCCGAACTGCTCGCCCGCCGCCTCATCGACAAGGGCGGCGCCGGCTGGATCCACGTCAACCCGATCCCGCTGAACCCGGTGCCGGGATCCAAATGGACCGCCTCCGACCCCCAGGTCGCGAAGCGGTTCGTGGAGACGCTGCGCAGCCACGGCATCTCCACCACCGTCCGCGACACCCGCGGCAGCGACATCGACGGCGCCTGCGGCCAGCTCGCCGCCACCGTCGTCGAATCCGACTCCCGCCGAGAGGACCGCGAAGCCCGCGTCGCCCGGGTGGAGCAGGTCGCGTCCGCTACAGTGTCCGAGCAGCCGAAGGAGAGGACCTAAGTGAGCACGTCATTCGAGAAGGTCGGGCGGTTCAGCCAGGGTTACAGCATCCGCGAAGTCGACGACTTCCTGGAGCGCGCCCGCGCCGCCTACGAGACCGGCACCGGCGACTTCGACCCCGACACCATCGCCACGGTCGACTTCGCCGCTGAGCGCGGCGGCTACAACATGGGCATCGTCGACGAAGCCCTCGACCGCCTCGCCGACGCGTTCGCGCTGAAGAAGCGCGACGAATCGATCGACGCCCACGGCGAGGACGCCTGGATCGCCGGTCTGCTGGAGCGCGCCGACGTCCTCGAGGAGCGCCTGCGCCGCCCCGCCGGTGAGCGCTTCGCCCCCGGCCCCGCCGGTGAGCCCTCCTACGACCGCGCCGACGTCGACGCCCTCTGCGACCAGCTGCTCGCCTACTTCACCGAGAGCCATCCCATGAGCGTCGACGATGTGCGCCGCGCCGCGTTCCGCCGCCGCAAGGGCGCCGACGGGTACTCCGAAGCCGTCGTCGACGTCTACCTCGACCACGTCGCCCGCCTCATGGCGTCCGTCCCGTGACCAGCGCCCGCCTCACGATCCTCGGCTCCACCGGCTCCATCGGCACCCAGGCCGTGGACGTCATCACCCGCTACCCGGACCTGGCGCGGGTGCACGCCCTCGCCGCGACCGGGTCGAGGCCGCAGCTGCTCGCCGAGCAGATCGCCCGCCTGCAGCCGCGCACCGTCGCCGTCGCCGATGACGCCCGCGTCGACGACGTGCAGCGGGCACTGCACGAGCTGGGGGAGGACCCGTCGGCCCTGGAGTTCACCGCCGGCCCCGGCGCCGTCATCGACGCCGCCGGCGACCTCGGCAGCGACGACGTCGTGCTCAACGCGATGACGGGGTCCGTCGGCCTCGCACCCTCCCTCGCCGCCCTCGACTCCGGCGCCCGGCTCGCCCTCGCCAACAAGGAGACCCTCATCGCCGGCGGGTCCCTCGTGCGCGAGCGCGCCGCCGACGGGCAGCTGCTGCCCGTGGACTCCGAACACACCGCCATCGCCGAATGCCTCGCCGGGATGCGGCCCGAGCACATCCGCCGGCTCGTCATCACCGCCTCCGGCGGACCCTTCCGCGGCCGCACCCGCGCCGAGCTCGGGGACGTCACCCCCGCCGACGCCCTCGCCCACCCCACCTGGGACATGGGCCGCGTCATCACCACCAACTCCGCCACCCTCGTCAACAAGGCCCTCGAAGTCATCGAAGCATGCTGGCTGTTCGACCTCCCCGAGGACCGCGTGGACACCGTGGTGCACCCCCAGTCCATCGTCCACTCCATGGTGACTGCGACCGACGGATCCACCATCGCGCAGGCCTCCCCGCCGGACATGCGGCTCGCCATCGGCTGGGCCCTCGCCCACCCCGACCGGCTCGAAGGCCTCGCCACCGAGCTCGACTTCACCACCGCGCAGTCCTGGACGTTCGAACCGCTGGACGAGGACACGTTCCCCGCTGTCCGCATCGCCCGAGCCGCGCACCGCGACGGCGGCACCCGCATGGCGCAGTTCAACGCCGCCAACGAAGAGTTCGTCGATGCCTTCCACGAGGGCCGCATCGGATTCCTGCAGATCGTCGACCTCATCCAGGACGTCCTCGACGACCCCGCCTCGCCCCGCACCGACCCCATCGGCGTGGAGGACGTGCAGGCCGCCGAGACATGGGCGCGGACCCGGGCGCATGAGCTGATCGATCAGACCGAAGCCGCCAGCCGATGAGCGCCCTGCTGTATGCGCTCGGCATCCTCCTCATCGGCATCGGGCTCGCCGTCTCCATCGCCCTGCACGAAATCGGCCACCTCGTGCCCGCGAAGAGGTTCGGGGTGCGGGTCACGCAGTACATGATCGGGTTCGGCCCCACCGTCTGGTCGCGCCGCCGCGGCGAAACCGAATACGGCATCAAAGCGATCCCGCTGGGCGGCTACATCCGCATGATCGGCATGTACCCGCCGCACAAGGGGGACGCCCCCGGCACCATCCGCGAGGACTCCACCGACTTTTTTCAGCAGATGTCCGACGAGGCCAAGGAATGGGAGTCCTCCCAGTACAGCCCCGAGGAGCAGCACCGCACCTTCGTCAGCCTCAGCGTGCCGAAGAAGCTCGTCGTCATGCTCGGCGGGCCGTTCATGAACCTCGTGCTCAGCGTGCTGCTCCTCGCCGTGCTGCTGATCGGCTTCGGCCTGCCCACCACCACCGCCGAGGTGAAGTCCGTGTCGCAGTGCGTGGTGCCCGCCACCGCGCCGCCCGACGCCGACTGCGCGGGCATGCCGCCAGCGCCCGCCGCGGCCGCCGGCATTCGCCCCGGGGACGAGATCACCGCCATCGCCGGCGAACCCGTCGGCGACTTCCAGGACCTCTCCCGGATCGTCCGCGCCCACCCCGACCAGGAGATCGAAGTGGAGCTCGTGCGCGACGGCGCGCCGATGACGCTCACCGTCACGCCCCTGTCCAACGACGTGGTGTCGCTGGACGCCGACGGGCGCCCCATCATCGGTGAGGACGGCGCGCCCCGCACCGAGAAGGCCGGTTTCCTCGGCGTCTCCGGCACCCAGGCGATGGTGCGCCAGCCCATCACCTCCCTGCCCGGCATGGTGTGGGACACCTTCGCCGGCACCGCGAAGGTGGTGCTGACCCTGCCGATGCGGCTGTGGGACATCGGCGTCACCGTGTTCTCCGACCAGCCCCGCGACCCCAACGGCCCCCTTGGTGTGGTGGGCGTGTCCCGCCTCGCCGGTGAGGTCGTCTCGGCCGACGCCCCCGGGTTCGAGGCGAAGGAGCGCGCCTTCACCCTCATCTCGATGCTGGCGTCGCTGAACATGGCGCTGTTCGTGTTCAACCTGATCCCACTGATGCCGCTGGACGGCGGGCACGTGCTCGGCGCCCTGATCGAAGGAGCTCGGCGGCAGGCGGCGCGACTGCGGGGCCGCCCCGACCCGGGACCGGTGGACATGTCGCGCATGCTGCCGGTGACGAATGTGGTCGCGCTCGCGTTCATCGGCATGAGCGTGCTGCTGCTGTATGCGGATATCGTGAAGCCCATCCGAATGTTCGGGCCCTGAGCTGACTCTCCAGGCGGTCTGCGCGATAATGACGACGTGAGTACTCCGTCTGTGAACCTTGGCATTCCGTCCGTCCGAGAGACCCCCGTCATCTCCCCGCGCAGGCCCACGCGGAAGGTGCGACTCGGCGACATCCACGTGGGCGGCGACGCACCCGTCACCGTGCAGTCGATGACCACCACCCCCACGCACGACATCAACGCGACCCTGCAGCAGATCGCCGAGCTCACCGCCGCCGGCTGCGACATCGTGCGCGTGGCGTGCCCCCGCCAGGAGGACGCGGACGCCCTGCCCGCCATCGCCGCGAAGGCACAGATCCCCGTCATCGCCGACATCCACTTCCAGCCGAAGTACGTGTTCGCCGCGATCGAAGCCGGCTGCGCCGGTGTGCGCGTCAACCCCGGCAACATCCGCCGCTTCGACGACCAGGTCAAGGAGATCGCGAAGGCCGCCAGTGACCACGGCACCGCGCTGCGCATCGGCGTCAATGCCGGCTCCATCGACCCGCGCATGATGAAGGGCGACCGCGTCACCCCCGAAGCGCTCGTCGCATCCGCGAAGTGGGAGGCGTCCCTGTTCGAGGAGCACGGCTTCCACGACTTCGCCATCTCCGTGAAGCACAACGACCCCGTCATCATGGTGGACGCGTACCGTCAGCTGTCCGCAGAGGGCGACTGGCCGCTGCACCTCGGCGTCACCGAGGCCGGCCCCGCGTTCCAGGGCACCATCAAGTCGTCCGTCGCGTTCGGCATCCTGCTCGGTGAGGGCATCGGCGACACCATCCGCGTGTCCCTGTCGGCCCCGCCGGTGGAGGAGGTGAAGGTGGGCAACCAGATCCTCGAGTCGCTCAACCTGAAGCCCCGCAAGCTCGACATCGTCTCCTGCCCCTCCTGCGGCCGTGCCCAGGTGGACGTCTACACCCTCGCCGACGAGGTCACCGAAGGCCTCAAGGGCCTGGAGGCACCGCTGCGCGTCGCCGTCATGGGCTGCGTGGTCAACGGTCCCGGTGAGGCCCGCGAAGCGGACCTCGGCGTGGCCTCCGGCAACGGCAAGGGGCAGATCTTCGTCAAGGGCAAGGTCATCAAGACCGTCCCCGAGGCGGAGATCGTGCCGGTCCTCCTCGAAGAGGCGAAGCGCATCGCCGCGGAGATGGACGCCCCGTCGGGCACGCCCGACGTCTCCGTCGGCGCCTGAGGACCCGAGCACCCGGGGGTCCTCATCAGCCGCTCCATCGACCGATCGGTCGTCGACCTGTTCCGTCGGCAGACCTCCGCCGTGCGGCCGCTCACCACGGCCACCGCACCCGCCGCGATCGCCCTGCTGGAACAGGACCCGATCGACAACGCCCTCGCCGGCAGTCGACTCGTCGACATCACCGGCACCCGCATGCTGTCCCGTGAGTTCTCCGGACTCTTCCACCGCGGTGACCTGACCGCGCTGCTGTGGCACGGCATCAGCCTGTCCGTCATGGGGGAGGTGTCCCAGGGGGACCTCGAACTGCTGGCGGAGAGGGCGCGTCGGGCCCGCCGCGAATACGCGAGCGTGGTGGGGCCGAGCCGGGACGTGGCGCGGCTGTGGCCCCTGGTGCGGTCCTCCCTGGGCCGGCCGCGGGAGTTCCGGTGGACGCAGCTGATGATGCTCGCCGACCAGCGGCCCAGCGTCGCCCCGTCCGACGAACTGCGCTTCGCCCGCCCCGAGGAAGCGGACCTCGTGTTCCCCGCCGCCGTCGCTATGTTCAAGGAGGAGGTCGGTACCGACCCCACCGCATGGGACGGCGGCCGCTCCTACCGGGACCGGGTCGAGCAGCTGATCGCCGAGCGCCGCACCGCGGTGGTGCGCCGCGGCGACGACATCGTCTTCAAAGCGGATGTGGGGGCCATCTTCGGTCCCGTCGCGCAGATCCACGGGGTGTGGACCGCCCCCGCTGAACGGGGGAAGGGCCTCGGCTCAGCGGCGATGGCGCGGGCCGTGCAGCTGTTCCAGCTGCAGCACAGCACCCCGCAGGTGACGCTGTACGTCAACGACTTCAACAGCGCAGCCCGCCGCGCCTACACGCAGGCGGGGTTCCGGCAGGTGGGGGAGTTCGCCTCCCTGCTGTTCTAGACCGAGTCGCTCGGGTTCTGCGCACGGTGGGCGTCGGCGCGGATCTGGGTCATCTGCGCATCCAGGTCACGGGAGGACTGCGCGATCTGCCGCAGCTCGTCCCGCAGATGCTGCGGCAGCTGACCGGAGAACTTGTACGCGAGCTCATGCTCCACACTGGACCAGAAGTCCATCGCGATGGTGCGGATCTGGATCTCCACCGGCACGTGCACCGTCCCGGTGGACAGGAACACCGGCACCTCCACGATGAGGTGGAGGGAGCGGTAGCCCGATTCCTTCGGCTCTGCGATGTAGTCCTTCTCCTCCACCACGGTCACATCGGGCTGGGAGGACAGCAGCTGCGCCATCCGGTAGCAGTCCTCGGTGTAGATGCAGGTGATGCGCAGGCCCGCGATGTCCCGCACGCCGTCGCGCAGGCCCTCCAGGGTGTGGGCGCAGTCGGTGCGGATCATCTTGTCGAGGATCGAGTCGATGCTCTTCACCCGGTGCTTGATGTGCTCGATCGGGTTGTGCTCGCCGCGGGCGGTCATCTCCTCGTTGAGGATCTGCACCTTCGTGAGCATCTCCCGCAGACCGAAGCGGTACGGCAGCAGCACTTCGCCGAGCCGGCGCCGCACGGTGCGCATCGCCTCGTTCT
This sequence comes from Helcobacillus sp. ACRRO, assembly GCF_022347125.1. NCBI lineage: Bacteria > Bacillati > Actinomycetota > Actinomycetes > Micrococcales > Dermabacteraceae > Helcobacillus > Helcobacillus sp. ACRRO. The sequence continues at coordinate 2,117 of NZ_JAKRNG010000025.1, read as the reverse complement.
CCGCGGTGCCGTCGGCCGCGAGAGCGCTGACCAGGGCGGCCTTCGCGCTCATCGGGGCGATGGGCGGGGTGTCGTCGACGGACTGGGCGGTGGGCATGGTGGGCGAACCTCGTCGGGCAGGGGAGCAGCGGGCGGCGGATGGCGTGTGCGGGGGCTCTCAGGAGCCCGATACACTGGCCGCACCGACCATCCATCTTCGCCCAGGAGGCTCAACAGATGCTCCGAATGTCCACGGCGTTCCTGCGCACACTGCGCGACAACCCGGCCGATGCCGAGGTCGCCAGCCACCAGCTCCTCGTCCGAGCGGGCTACATCCGCCGCGCAGCGCCGGGCATCTACACGTGGCTTCCGCTGGGGCTGAAGGTGCTGCGCAAAGTCGAGCAGATCGTCCGCGAAGAGATGGACGCCGCCGGCAGTCAGGAGCTCCTGTTCCCGGGCCTGCTGCCCCGCGAACCCTACGAAGCGACCGATCGCTGGGCCGAGTACGGCGACAACCTGTTCCGCCTGCAGGACCGCAAGGGCGCGGACATGCTGCTCGCTCCCACGCACGAGGAGATGTTCACCCTCGCGGTGAAGGACCTCTGCAGCTCCTACAAGGACCTGCCGCTGTCGCTGTACCAGATCCAGCACAAGTACCGCGACGAGCTGCGTCCCCGCGCCGGCCTGCTGCGGGTGCGCGAATTCGTGATGAAGGACGCCTACTCGTTCGACATCGACGACGAGGGCCTGCACCGCTCCTACGCGCAGATGCGCGAGGCGTACAAGCGGGTGTTCGAGCGCCTCGGCCTGGAGGTCGTGATCGCGAAGGCGGATGCGGGTGCGATGGGCGGCTCCCAGTCGGAGGAGTTCCTCCACCCCACGGAGATCGGTGAGGACACCCTGGTGATGTCCGACGGCGGCTACGCCGCGAACGTCGAGGCCGTCACCACGGTCGCGCCGGAGCCGCTGACCGCGGAGCAGATCGCCGAGCTGCCCGCCGCCCGCACCGCCCGCACCCCGGGGGCCTCCACCATCGCCTCCCTCGTGGACCACCTCAACGAGGCGCAGCCCCGCGAGGACGGCCGCGCCTGGGAGAAGAGCGACACCCTCAAGGCGCTGGCCTACATCACCATCGACGCCGATGGGGCGGAGGAGCCGCTGCTGGTGATGATCCCCGGTGATCGCGAGGCCGATGAGAAGCGCCTCGAAGTGGCGCTCGCACCGCGCGAGTTCCGTCCCTTCACCGAGGACGACTTCACCAGGCATCCGCAGTTCGCGAAGGGCTACATCGGTCCCGTCGGCTTCGGCCTCGACACCGACGCCGGCGCCAACGGGATCCGCGTGCTGGTGGATCCGCGCGTTCAGGCCGGCACCGTGTGGGTCGCCGGGGCGAACAGCGCGGACGAGCACACCATCGGACTGGTCGCCGGCCGCGACTTCCAGGCCGACGGGTTCATCGAAGCAGCAGAGGTCCGCGACGGCGACCAGGCGCCGGACGGCTCCGGCCCGCTGCGCCTCACCCGCGGCATGGAGATGGGGCACATCTTCGAACTCGGCCGCAAGTACGCCGAAGCGCTCGACCTGCAGGTGCTGGACCAGAACGGCAAGCAGAAGACCGTCACGATGGGCTCCTACGGCATCGGTGTGACCCGCGCGGTCGCCGCCATCGCCGAGAAGCACCACGACGAGAAGGGCCTCGCCTGGCCGCGCAGCATCTCCCCGATGGACGTGCACGTGCTCGCAACCGGCAAGGGCACCGAGGTGTTCGAGAAGGCGGAGGAGATCGTCGCCGCCCTCGAAGCGGAGGGCCTGGACGTTCTGTTCGACGACCGCCCGAAGGTGTCCCCGGGTGTGAAGTTCAAGGACTCCGAACTGCTCGGCATCCCCACCTCCGTGGTGATCGGACGGTCCCTCGCGGACGGCGTTGTGGAGGTGCGCGACCGCGCCAGCGGCAGCATCGACGAGGTGTCCCCGGACGAGGTGGTCGCCCGCGTCCTGCAGCAGGTGCGGGAGGGCTGAGCCCCGTTACCTTGTGAGCACCCCGATGGACGGGGTCTGGTCGCTCGGCCGGGTATGGCTTTGTTGCCCTGCCATTGATGGTCCGGGGGGTGTTGCCGCCCGGTCGAGAGACACGCGTT
>NZ_JAKRNG010000024.1:0-41147 GCF_022347125.1 Helcobacillus sp. ACRRO | reverse complement strand
CTGCGGTTCGCATTCGCCTTCCACCGGCACCACGTACACCATGGACACGGCGTGCTGGCGCGGGTCGTGGAAGAGGACATCGGGTCCGTCGGTGGGGAAGTACTCCGCGACCGTCATCGGGGTGATGGACGTGGGGATCTTCGGGAAGCTCATCGAGCCGAGGTCCTTCTCCACGTGCCGTATGATGGCGTCGCGCAGGGTTTCGCGCACGAGGACGCGGCCGGAGACGATGGAGCGGACGATGTGGCCGCCGCCGTCGGCTCGCAGCAGCAGTCCGACTTCGGTGATGGCGCCGCTGGCGTCCTGGCGCACGGGGATGATGTCCACGTAGAGGATCGGCAGGCGGCTGCGCAGATACTCGAGCTCGTCGCGGTCGAACCAGGCGGATTCGGTGCCAACAGCGGTGCGTGTCATGCGGGGTCCTCGTTCGGGAAGTGGGCGGGGTCTCAATCCCTGCCAACTCTACCCGCCGCCTCTGGGGCGGCCGCAGATCGGTGGTGCGCGAGAGGGGACTTGAACCCCTACGTCCTCAGACACTGGAACCTAAATCCAGCGCGTCTACCAATTCCGCCACTCGCGCGCGGCCCACAGCCTAACCCGGGCCGCGTCCGGCGCGGGTCTCAGGTGTCGACGGTGCAGGGCTCGGCTCGTCAGGGTGCCGGGTCCGGCTCGCCAGAGCGCGAGTCGCGGCTCGTCACGGGGCGGGTCGCGGGTGGCTGCGTCGCGGCCAAGGTTCTGCCAGGGTGCCGCGCGGTACCCTGGAGGGTGAATGAGCCCAGATCCGACGATGGAGAGTGAACGTGGCTGACAAGAACAAGGAGTCCCTCGCGGACATGCGCGCTGACGCATACCGTCGCCAGAACAACCTCGCGGGTGATGTCGCCGAGCTGCTGGACCGAGTGAACCCGAAGAACGTCCTTGAGCGCACGAAGAACGAGGCTGTTGATAAGGGCCGTGCGTTCTTCCTCGACTCCAATGGCAAGCCGAAGCCCGGCCCCGCAGCCGGTGTCGGCGGCGCCACCCTCGCCGGCATCGCCGTCGTCGTCGGCGCAGCGCTCCTCACCGTGAAGTCCAAGCAGGACGATGAGCGCAACGAGGAGCTCCGCCAGGCGAAGGAGCGCGTGAAGCGCCTCAAGCAGCGCCCCGTCAACAAGCGCGTCGTCGTCTGACCAGCGCCATGAGGTCCACCGCGTTCGCCACCGGCGGCGCGGTGGATCGCCGTGTCTGAGAACCGGCGAGTCCCGTCCCCTCCAGAGAACCGAACAGGAATGATGATGAACGATCAGCAGAACCTCACCGCCGTGATCACCGGGTCCTCCCGCGGCGTCGGCGCCGACACCGCCAAGCTCCTCGCCGGCCAGGGCTTCAACGTGGTGGTGAACTACCGGGAGAAGGCGCCGCGCGCGAACAAGGTCGTGCAGCAGATCGAAGAAGCGGGCGGTCGGGCGATCGCCGTCGGCGCCGATCTGACCAAGCCTGAGGACGTGAAGACGCTGATGCAGTCCGCCGTGGATGAGTTCGGCTCCCTGGACCTGCTGGTGCTCAACGCCTCCGGCGGTATGGAGAAGAACCTCGGTGAGGACTACGCGCTGCGCCTGAACCGCGACGCCCAGGTCGGTGCCCTGACGACTGCGCTGCCGCTGATGCAGCCGGGCTCCCGCGTGGTGTTCGTGACGAGCCACCAGGCCCACTTCATCAACGATGTGGAGACCATGGCCGAGTACCACGAGGTGGCGAAGTCCAAGCGCGCCGGTGAGGATGCGCTGACGGCGATGGTGCCGGAGATGAAGGACCAGGGCGTCAGCTTCGTGGTCGTCTCCGGGGACATGATCGAAGGCACGGTGACCGCGACTCTGCTGAACCGCGCCCAGCCGGGTGCTCTGGAGTCCCGCCGTGAAGCCGCCGGCCGCCTCTACAGCGTCGCCGAATTCGCTGAAGAGATCGTCGCCATGGCGACCGCGGACGTCGAGACCGGACACGTGGAGCTCGTGGGCGGTGCGGAGGACTTCCTTGCACAGGTGAAGAAGTAACCGGACTCAGCGCTCGCGGCGCGGGGCGGCCGACGGGGTCTCAGTCGAGGATCTCGCCGGTGGTGTAGAGCCACGCCCCGCCGTCGCGGACGAACTGCGAACGCTCATGCAGTTCCACGCGGCCACCCGAGCCGCGCCCGATGCCGATGAACTCCACGACCCCGCGGTCATCGGCGTCGGCGCCGCCGACCACGTCCCGGATCAGCAGGCGGCGCCATTGCGGCGCCTCGGGGCTGGCCAGGTCCGCGGCGAGCTCCGCCGCATCCGGGCGGGTCTCGGGGTGCCAGGTGCGCAGCAGATGCGCAGCGTCCCCGATGGCGAAGGCGGCGAAGCGGGAGCGCATCAGCGCTTCCGCGGTCCGAGCGGCGCCGGGCCCGGTGGTCGACGGCGCCGCGATGACCGGGCCGCAGCATTCACTCCAGGGCGCACGGCTGCTGCACGGGCAGGGCTCTGACGCGGCGGGATCGGCGGCCATCACAGCGCCTGCCCGCTGACGCGTTCGAGGACGCTGCGGCAGTCGTCGCTGAACGTGACGGACAGGGCGCCGCCGTCCTCCAGGGTGGACAGCTGCTCGATGCGTTCGCCGCGCTGCCAGAAGATGTGCGGGGACAGGCGGTCCTCACGCTCGGCCCCGCTGAACTCGTGAGCGGCGAAGCGCAGCAGGGCCCGGATCGCGGGCAGCACTGACGCGTCCCGAATCGGAGAATAGGCGAACAGTCGGGAGTGCGGCGCAGCGAAGAGGTAGCCGTCCTCCGTGGGGCGGAACCCGTCGGCCTGCTCGATGAGATCGGCCCCCACCAGCAGCTTGGACGCCGTCAGGGCGGTCTCCCCGGTGACGGCGGTGAAGGAGCAGGTGGCGTCGCCGTGGCGGTCGATGTCGATGAGGTCCATGGCGGCGAGGTTGTCGATGCCGATGGCGAACAGTTCGTCCCAGCCGCCGAAGCGCTCCACGGAGGACTGGGTGAGGGGGATGATGCCGTCGGGCAGGTCCAGCACGAGGATGGCGACGAGGTCCGCGGTCATCAGACGGAAGGGGACCGAGCGCATCTGCGCGAACTGGTCCTTGGTGATGACGCGGACGAACGTGTGGTGGGCGACGTCCGTGCGGTGAGCGCGCGAGAGGTCGAGGATCGGCTGGGTCATGGCCACAACAGTAGCGCGCCCGCGAGTCCGTGCAGACTCAGCGGGCGCGCTGCTGTTCAGTGCTGGGAACGCGGGCCGACGGGGCCCGGTGACCAGCGGGTGCTCAGCACCTCAAGGGGTGCTCAGGCCTCGTTCTCGGTGCCGTCGGAGGTGCGCTGGCCGAGCTCCTGGTCGATGCGGAGCAGACCGGAGCCGTCCTCGCCGACGAGTTCGAGCTGACCGACGATCTCACCGACGGTTGCCTCCTCTTCGAGCTGCTCGTCGATGAACCAGTTGAGCAGGGGGCGGGCGTCGAGGTCGCCGGCCTTCTCGGTCTCGCGGTACAGCTCGCGGATCGCTTCGGACACCTTCTGCTCATGCGCGAGGGCGGCCTGGAAGATCTCCAGGGCCGTCATCGTCTTCTCTGTGAGCTCGGGCGCGGGAATGCTCTCGATCTGCGCGTGGCCCTCACGATCAACCACATGGTCGATGAACTTGTTGGCGTGGACGATCTCCTCATCCGCCTGGGCGCGCAGCCACTGGCCCATGCCGGAGAGGTCCTGGCGGTCGGCCTCGATGGCGAGCTGACGGTAGGTCATGCTGGCTTCGAATTCGAGGGTGATCTGGTCGTTGAACTTCTTCTCAAGGTCCTTCGTGATCTTCATGTGATCACCGTACGGCTCGAGTTTGTGACAGTCCTCAACACGTGCTCAGAGCCAGCTGAGGCCGGCCGCGTCGCCCGCGACGCATCCGGGCGGGGCCTGCCCAGGGGATAGGATCGCCGGCGTGACCGATGCGGCGGGGACGGCCCCGCCTGTGCCGCACCGAGCGGGGACGGCCCCGCAGAACCAGGCTTCGAATGCCCCGCACTGCCCGCACTGTCCTGACCCCTGCTGCGATTGCGCGACTGCTGATCGGGTGGGGATCCGTCGGCGCCCTCGCGGCGCTCACCCCGGCCCTGACCGCCACCGCATCCACGCCGGTCCTCGCAGTGGCGCTCGCCGTGATCGTCGGGATCATCCTGGTCTGCTCCTTCGGAGTGGTGGCTGAAGCCGAAGCGCTCGCAGACCTGCTCGGCGACCCATACGGCACCCTGGTGCTCACCCTGTCGATCGCGCTGATCGAGGTCACGCTGATCTCCTCGGTCATGCTCGGCCCCGGCGACCATCAGACGATCGCCCGTGACTCCGTGGTCGCGGTCTCGATGATCATCCTCAATCTGGTGATCGGCCTGTCGCTGGTGGTGGGGGCCCGGCGGCACGGCCCGATGCTGCCGAATCGTCGCGGGGCGGTGCAGTACCTGATGCTGACGCTCCTGTTCTCGGCGATCGCGTTCGTTCTGCCGCACCCGCTCGGCACGGACGGTGCCTTGTCGGCCCGGATCGGGGTCCTTGTGGCAGTGCTCGTGACCGGGGTGTACGCGGTGTTCCTCGTTCGTCAGATGGGGCGCGGGAAGCGGGACTTCCAGGAGGCGGCGGCAGGCGCGCCGCACCCAGCCGATGCGGCGCCGGGGAGTTCGTCAGCCGCAGTGGGGGAGGGGCCGACGGGTGCCGCCCGCGTCCTGGTTCTGCGCACTCTGCTGCTGATCGCGCTGGCGCTGCCGATCGTGCTGATCTCCCAGTCGATGGCGGCGCTGCTCGACATCGCCGTGACACGGGCGCAGGCGCCCGTGGCGCTGTCGGGCCTGCTGATCGCGGCGATCGTGTTCCTGCCGGAGACGATCACGTCGGTCCGGGCGGGTGCGGCGGGGGAGATCCAGCGGGTGTCGAACCTGTGCCATGGGGCCCTGGTGTCCACCGTGGGGCTGACGATCCCGTCGGTCCTCATCATCGGTGCGCTGACGGGTCAGCGGGTGGTGCTCGCGGCATCGTGGCCGGAGATCGCGATCATGGCGATCACGCTGGTCCTCACCGCAGCCGGATTCCTCCGCGGACGGATCGGAGCCGGCTTCGGGTGGGGGCACCTCGGCCTGTTCGCCGTGTATGCGGCCGTGGTGCTGGTGGGCTGAGCGTGGAGACCTGACGGGGGTATGCAGAAGGCCCCGCCGGTGATCCGACGGGGCCTTCCCATGCAGTGTGCGCCATCAGGGATTCGAACCCCGGACCCACTGATTAAGAGTCTCCGCCCGGCAGGACGCCTAATCGAAGTGGACTTCCGTGCTCAGCGCCGCCGACTTGGGGATGCAGGTTGCACCAATATGTCATCGGTGACATACTTGAGCCGTGGCATGGGACGTGCAGATGACGAAGGAAGTGCGCAAGTGGCTTCGGCAGCTCTCTCCTGGTGACCTTCGCAGGGCGGAGCGTCGGCTCGATCAGCTGGCCACCAATGGCCCCGAGTTGTCGATGCCCCATGCTCGCCAGCTAGACAAGAACCTCTACGAGCTCAGATTTACCGCGAGCAACGTTGAACAGCGGGTGACGTACACGTTCGAGCCCGAGCGGCGCGTCATCACCTTGACCCAGTTCCGCAAGCAGCGTCAGCGCGAGACACGCCACGTGCAGCGAGCACGCGAGGTTGCCCGGGATTGGCACAGACAGCGCGCGCACTTCGAGCAACGCGGAGGTAAGGACCCGTTGGATGACACCACAAGATGGAGGCCAAAACCATGAGTACCACCATTGAGGCATCGACCAAGACCTACTCATATCGTGATGAGATCGACGCCATCAAGGCGGACTTCACTCCGGCGCAGCAGCGCGAGTACGAGGCCGCCGATCTGGAGATGCGCGTGGAAGATATGTCATCACGCTTGGTCTACAACGCGCGCCGTGACGCAGGTATGACTCAGGCTGAGCTTGCGAAGCGCGCAGGCACCAACCAGGCAGTCATTTCCAAGATCGAATCCGGCCAGGTTCCGACGCTGCCAATGCTCCAGCGCATCGCAGATGCTCTCGGCAAGGACCTGTCCGTCAGCTTTAACTGAGCGAATCTCTACGACGGATCGCCCGACCGACGCTCGAAGCGCTCACGCCCAACACCTCTGCGATTGCTCGCAGACTCTTTCCCTGCTCCTGCAAGGCAACGGCCGCCTCCACGCGCTCTGGGGTCATTACCGTTGGTCGCCCGCCGACCCGGCCCTGTTCGCGCGCGTGAGCCAGGCCCCTTCGCGTGTTCTCCCGAATGAGGTCCACACGGAGCTGAGATAGGACAGCGAGGAAGCCGCTGAGAGCCCGCCCCTGTGCAGTAGTCGTGTCGATCGCCGGTTCCGTCAGGCTCCGCAGGTGCACCCCCTCCTCCTCCAGCTCACGCATGACTTCAATTGCCATCCGTTCGGTTCCTGCGATCCGATCCAGCGCCCGAACAAGCAGCACATCGCCTGAGCGTAACTCGGCCCGGCAAGCGAGCCACTGAGGACGATCAGACGTACGGCTTGACAGTCCTACGTCCACCCACACCTGTTCGGCACCAGCCTCATGAAGGGCGGCGATCTGGCTATCTGCCCGCTGATCAGAAGTGGAAACGCGGGCATACCCGAAGTAACGAGACATCTCAGAACAGCGGAACCGTATGCCAGAACTGAGGCGGAGCTTCAAAAAGGGGCCTCTCTTCGTGCTCCACCGGTGCGAGCTCGATAAGCAGTGCACCGTTGTTAGGGCCGGATGATGCAAGTAGGTCGGCTAGCTCGGCCAGCGCTCTGTCAGCCTCCTTCTTAGCCCCGGCAGGCGTACCGCTTCGGTAGATCGTTGGCGACAGGTGAATGTTAGCGAGGTGGACAGCACCGTCTCGGTGCTTAAGGACTCCAAAGAGATCGGCATGAATCAATGCCCGCTCAGGGGCGTAGGTGAGGTCATATCGCAGTTCCACAAGCTCATCGACGCGCACCAAGCTGTCATCTGAAAGTCGCATCCACAACATGTCCCAAGTGTAGTGCTGCACAAACGGTCGTTTCTGGCACACGCGCAGCCTGAGCCAAAACTGAACCGGCCTCCGAGACGGCCGCGTGCCAAAACAGTGTGCCATAAGCTCCGCGCCAAAAGTCACCCGCCTCAGCTTGTATCGGTGCGCCCAAGCTAAGGAGAAGGAACTGTGAGCAACGAGCCTGCGCAGCCCCAACCCCAACGAATCGCGACCGATTGGAAAGCTCTTGCGGCAGGTGCACTCGCCCTCATCCTGGGTGTGGGCTTGGTGATAGCCCTCAGCACATTGGGCAGCCGAGCACCAGAGGGTGCGACAACGACTGACGAGGGATTGACCGTTATCGAGGTCGAGCACACCTTGAGGGACGGCCGAACCATCACTTGCCTGAGCTCCACACAAGGACGCTCCGGGGGCTTGTCGTGCGACTGGAGCAACCCCCGCTAAGCACGGGACACTCATTCCAGTACCGCTACGAACCACGAGCTCCGGTCAGAGTCGAGGCTGCCGCGGCCCGCTACGCGGCCCTTGCCTTCGATCCGGTGGGCCAGCTGGCACCAAGGGTTGCGGTGATGGGGAGACTATCGCGGTCAGCACCGTTCCAGCGCGGTCCAGGATTAGGGGCGCGAAACGTCGAGGAGGAGAAAGAAGTTCTGTTGCGGGGCGGCGGGTGTGAGTGAAGCATGTGCGCATGGATGCTTGGACTCAATCGGTTGATCAATGGAGCTTCTGGCTGAGAGCAGCAGAGCGGGCGACAGGGACTGTGAAGCTCAGGGTGTACCACGTCATGACTTTCGCTCGGTCCACACGCACCGCCGCGCCCAGCGACGTCACCGAGCATGATGTGATCCGCTATCTCACTGCTTCAGATTGGTCCGCGAGCACACGGCGCTCGCACCGTGCGTCAATCTCCCAGTTCTTCCGATGGGCCATCACGCGAGGTCTAGCTGAGCACGATCCAACGGCAGGGCTCCTGCCCATCAAGCGCACGCGAACGTTGCCACGACCGGCCCCAGATGACGTCATCCTTGCCGCCCTCCACGCCGCAGACACACGTGTCCGCCTGATGCTTCTCTTCGCGTGTGAGGCTGGCCTACGGCGCGGCGAAATCGCCCGCATCCACTCTGGCGACCTGATCGGTCCCAAGGGCGACAGCTCTGTTCGCGTGCACGGCAAGGGGCGCAAACAGCGAGTCGTTCCACTCACCGAACGTCTCCGCATCGAGCTGCTTCAGGCTGGGCTGAGTACCGGCTGGCTCTTCCCCAGCCCACGACGTGAGGGCCCGATAGGCGCCATCCGCGTTGGAGAACTCGTCTCCGCAGCCCTCCCGAATCCATGGACCTGTCACTCGCTACGGCACCGGTTCGCCACAACTGCCTATCGAAACAGCCGAGACCTCCTACTCGTCCAAACCCTCCTGGGACACTCCAAACCCGAGACCACCGCTCTCTACGTGCACGTGGACACCAGCAGCGCCCGGGAGATCGTCGAGCGAGGCACCATAGCGGCCTGAACGTCGTGCCGACTCCGCTTGTCTCATCATGATCAACCGACGCGCCATTCTTGTCATCGGGGCAGCAGCCACCCTGGCTGGATGCAGTGAGTCTGCGACCCCTACACGAAGCCCTGATAAGCCGTCAGAGCCGAGCACACCACAAGCAGCCGCACCAACGCCCGATCCCTGGGAAAGCGTCGAGGCCAATGGCGACGCTCCACGCGGACCCTCGGACGAGGGACCGCCCTCCGCTGCCCCAGGCGATGCAGAGTCCGCCAAGCGGTTCGCAACTGACACGATCACACTGCTTCTGGACAACTCCAAAGACACGGAGACCTGGTGGAAGGCCGTAGGTCCGAGGCTTACCCCCGAGGCGCAGGAGATCTGGAAGTACACCGAGACCCGGCGAATCCCCGATGCTGAGATCACCGGCCCGGCGAGCGTGCTCACGGTCAGCGGCGTGGACGCCGAAGTGGAAGTGCCCACCTCGCTAGGCACCTGGACGGTGGTGCTCTTCCGCAACCAGCCCACGGACGGCTGGAAGGCATCAGCCATTGAAATCCCGCAGGACTCCCAATGAGCAAGATCAGCAGGGCTAGCTTCCTTGGTGGATGCTGTGCCCTCCCGGTGCTCGTTGGCGGAGGCGTCATCGCGGCCGTCGGTACGGCTCTGCTGGGCACGACCGATGACGGGTCCAACGAAGCGATGTGCTCGGGGTCCGCCCTCAACGTCAACATCGACGGAGACGTACCAACCGTTGGTGGCTACTCAGAACAGGCGATGAAGAACGCTGCTGTCATCATGCAGATCGGTGAGCAGCTGCAAATACCGGCCAGAGGCCAGCTGGTCGCGCTCATGACCGCGATGCAGGAGAGCCAGCTTGGCGACAACCCAGCCGCAGCCACCCCTGATAGCAACGGCGATGCCGGAGTATTCCAGCAGCGCCAACTACCCGGCTGGTACGGCACTCTTGAGCAGGTGAATGACCTCAGCTACGCCGCAGAGGTGTTTTACAAGGGCAAGACGCTCACCGACGAGGTACCCGGCGGTGCAGGGCCGAAGGGGTATCACATCCCCGGTCTGCTCGATGTGTCCGGCTGGGAGGGAATGGCGCCGACGGTTGCTGCCCAGCAGGTGCAGCGCAGCGCTTTCCCATCCGCGTACGCGAAGCATGAAGACGCTGCCCGCCAAATCATGTCAGCGCTGTCGGGTGTCAACGTCGAGATTGACAGCTCAACCCCGGGAGCGGCCACTTGCGAATCAACGGGTGCTTCCGATGGAGGTGTGGCAGTCCCTGGAGACGTTGCGGCGGTCATCGAGGCAGCCCGGTCCACTCTCGGCAGTCCGTACGTCTTCGGGGCGGGCGACTGGAACGGCCCCAACGGCCCCAGCGGTGGGCAGGATTGCTCAGGTCTGACCACGTTCGCCTATATGCAGGGCGCGGGTCAGCGACTTCCCCGTACCGCTCGTGCCCAATGGGCAGCGCTTCGCTCCACCTCAGTATCGCCCGCAGAGATTCAACCTGGTGACCTCATTTTTGAGGCGTGGGGCAGGCTGGGGGCCGAGGTGTCTCACGTAACCCTGTACATCGGTGATGGACAGGCTATTGAAGCAAGTATCAGCGCCGGTCGAACCAAAATCTCTAAAGCCCGGCTCAGTGGTCATCAGTTCGTAGGTATCGGGCGTGTACCCAAGACTTTCGGTAAGCAGTAAGCGGGGTTGTCACAATGACTGTAACCGTCTATTCCAAGCCTGGCTGTGTTCAGTGTGATGCCACTGAGCGGCAACTAATGCGGCACGGAGTGCAGTTCATAACGGTAGACCTTACGCAGCACCCGGGCGCGTTGAAGCGCATCAAAGACCTGGGGTACCGGCAAGCTCCGGTTGTCGTTGCGGACGGCACTCACTGGAGCGGCTTTCGTCCGGACAAGATCAAATCACTGGCGCTCTCCGGCGGCGAGGGCGCTTCGTCTTCTCCGGCGCGCGCTCCCCGCGCGAGGTTTTGAGGCTCTACTTCACACCCAGCACTGTTGCGATCAGGCCCGCTGCTGGGATGAGGACGGACATGACTGCGATGGTGGCGAAGCACCCCAGGCAGCTCTTCGTCTTCGCGTGAGTTCTACTGAACATCAGAAGGGCGATCCCGACGATGGCGGCCAGAACTGCGGCACCCGTGAGCGCCGCGCCGAGCATGATCTCCAGTGTCGGTTCGGGTACGTCTGGTGCTGAACTCATTCGTCGGACCTCCTAGCTCTGTCGTCAGCTACTCAGCGGCGTTGATCTCCTGCGCATCCTCGCAGACTGCCGCTGCCCTCAACAGTGCCTGGCTCAGTGTGATCGCTTCGGGGCCGCGTTTCTTCTCACTGTGGTCAGCTCGCACGCGCCATGCCGCGGTTAGAGCCAGGTGCTCGGCAGTTTCCCAGAGGTCTGCTGGCAGTGATCCAGGCAGCTCAGGGCTCACCCACTCTGACGTCAAGATTTCCAGTATCTGGTCAATCTGAGCGGTCCGTGCCGGGCCGCTCACTTCTCGCGCAGCACGCGCTGCTTCCGCGATCTCATGTGCCATCGGCGCTGTCACCGCCACAGAGCTGCCAGCCTGGCTCCGAGCCCGCCGCTCGTGGAGACGAATCACCGCTCGCAGTCGATGCAGACGAGCCGATGCGCCACTGTGCACGACGCGCTGAGCCGCCCGGAGCCGCGTCGTGTCCGCTTCCGACGGGTTGGTGGGGAACCACCAGTTCGCAACCCTCTTCATGATCGTTCCTCCTGCTTCGTGGTCATGGTTCATGCCTGAGCCGCCAGCTGCTCACGCGCTGCTTTGAGTCGGCGCTTGCCGGTCGACAGGCTCACTCCGAGGCGATCAGCCACCACCTGACCACTGACAGACTTCCCCTGATCCTCCTGGTCTTGAATCCACTGAGCCAGGGCCACCGGCTCATCAATCGGCCCGGGCTCATCGACCGGTTCTGCTGGGTCAGTGGGCGAGGACACCGGCTCAGCCCGGTCAGCCGTGGGCTCAGCCGGTTCTGGCTCAGGCACCTGCTTCTCGGGCTCATGCTGGCTCACGTCTGAACTCGGTTCAGGGCTCAGACTCATGGTGGGTCGGGGCTCGACCACGGCAGGCTCCTGTACAGCGCTCACTCGTGGTGCAACCGACCCCGGGCTGGGCGGGGTGGTCCACCTCCACCGGGGCAACATCATCACCAGAAGGTGAGTGGACAGCAGCAGTGCCACCGGAGGCACGCCGGACACGGCCACGGCGACGAGGGCGGGCAGGTCCACCCGCCCGCCGCTGGAGAGGGCGTGGAGCCCATTGCCAATCACCGAGATCAGAGCGAAGAGAGCGAGCTGTGCCCACGGGTAGGCCCGCACGGTGCGATCCGCGGCGGTGCGGAGCACCAGCGCCGCCGCCGTAGCAACCACCATCGACCCATCCACCACCACTGGCCACATCCACGCGATTTCCGAGCGGATGCCCGCGCCCCGCGCCAGCTCTGTCAGCGCATCGAAGCTCATCGCGAATGCCAACAGCGCCACGGCACCGGCACCGGTTGCAGACGCTCCTATCAATGTCCGCCGAAGCATCAACGGCGCCACACGCTCAGTCACGCTCATCCAGTCCCTCCACCGCGATCACCAGACCGCCATCTTCAACCACGAACAGCTCCAGCTGCTCAACGTCCTCTTCACGGCTCATCGCCGCTCCTTCCGTCACGCCGACAAGCCGCACCGCAACGACACCCGCACCCCATCAGCAAGAATTGCTATGCACGTAAGCACTACGTGGTCTTGTGCGCTACGCTGGGCCTCATGCGAGGCGGTGTGCAGGTGTGGCGACGTGGCGTGAATGGCCACGGGCTCCGTCATGCCACGGCGTACGCTCTCCAGGGCGGGTGTGATGCTGCCGAGGTCTCCCGGCAGGTCTCAGCCGGTGCAGATGCAGCCGTGGGCTACGGCCCCGAGGGCGCTCCCACGGTTGAGCGGATAGTGGCCACCGAGGCTGGCCTCCAGCGTGACCGCCTGGACCAGGACTCGCTCAAAGCGTGGATTGATGCTGCCGACCCGCTCACCGGGGAGCAGCGCGGCCGCTCTATCACCTCACCCGAGGCTCACCTGCTGTACGACTCCACGATCAATGCGCCGAAGACCTACTCGCTCGCTGGCGTGCTGCACCCCGAGCTTCGTGCGGAGTTCGACGCGCTCATGGACCGCATCACCGAACGCACCGTTGAGGACTGGCGTGAGCAGCTGGCGACACGTCGTGGCCAGGGCGGTAGGCAGCGGCTTGGTCTGGCTCAGGTCGAGGTGGTTCAGCTGGACCATGAGCGTTCACGCTCCCTGGACCCCCACGCGCACCGTCACCTGTGGCTCAATGCGAAGGTTCAGGGTGCTGATGGCAAGTGGTCCAATGTGGACTCGCAGCTCGTGTTTCGGCTCCAGCCACTGGTGAATGCTCGCGGTGAGCTCGCGGCCCGCACTGATGCCCGCTGGCGCTCGGCTCTGGCTCGCCACGGCTACTCGCTGAACGACGAGGGGGAGATTGCTGAGCTGGCTCATCTGGTCCGGCCCATGAGCAAGCGGGCTCAGCAGATCGAGCGGAACAAGCAGAAGCTTGAGGCCGATTGGCGGGAGGCTCACCCAGGTCAGGAGCTGAGCCCGCGCCTGATCGAGTCGTGGGACAGGCGCGCATGGGCGCTGGACCGGGCTCAAAAACCTGATGAGCTGGATGAGGACCAGTGGCGTGACCAGGTGCGCCGCGAGATCGCAGACATTGACCCGGCGGTGCTGTCCGAACGTGGACCACGGCCCACGGAACCGGTTCACGCAGCCGAAGTAGACCGTGACCGGCTCACGGCTCATGCCCTGAGCTGGACCGACCAGCGGGCCGTCCGGTCTCAGTCACGGTTCTCCCGCGTTGACCTTCGAGCCGGGGCCACTATGGCGGTGGCCCACCTCCAGCTCACTGAGCCGCCAGAAGTGCTGAACCAGCTGATCCGTGAGGTGGAAACCCGAGCCCTGGCTCAGTGCGAGTCTCTTGCCCCTGGCCCGGCGGCCGAGGACGTGAAGACGATGCGGCTCATCGACGTGGGTGAGACCCGTCAGAAGATCACCGCACGAGCAGCCACCCGCGCCGCGCTGGGTGACACCACCCCCGCGGCCGTGGACGTGATCGCCGCCGCCGTTGAGAGCATTGATGCCGAGCGCGCCGAGGAAGGGGAGCAGCCGATCAAGCTGGACGGCCAGCAGATCGCGGCCGCTCGCACCATCGCGGGCAGTGCTCCTCTCGTCGCTATCGAGGGGCCAGCCGGAGCAGGCAAGACCACCATGCTCACCGTGGCAGAGCGGACGATCCGGGCCCAGGGCAGCCAGATGCACACCGTGACCCCCACCATGAAGGCTGCACAGGTGGCGCAGGCAGAGATCGGCAACGACTCATCCAGTCTCCACGCGCTGCTGTACGCCCACGGGTGGCGCTGGAGTGAGGACCAGGGAGGCCGCACTCACTGGAGCCGCCTCAGCGATGGCGATGTAGACGTCAACGGGCAGGTCTGGCACGCTCCCACCCGCGCCATCGCCCGAGGAGACATCATCGTCTGCGATGAGGCGGGCATGGTGGACCTGGACTCGATGAACGCCCTACTCACCCTGGCTGATGAGACGGGGGCACGAGTCGCCCTCGTCGGTGACCCGCACCAGGTCCGCCCCGTGGGCCATTCCGGTGCGATGGCTCTGGTTCAGCGTGAACTCCCCGATGACGCTAAGGCTGACCTCCACTCCATCCACCGCTTCCGCACCGCAGCAGGCGACGCAGATACGGCCTACGCCGAGATCACCCGTGACCTCCGCTCAGTCGGAAGCGAAGCGAAAGCCCGCGAAGTTGCTGCATGGCTCACCCATCACGGCTACATCACCCGATGCAGTGATGACCAGGACCAAGTGGACGCAGCCGCGGCTGCCTGGGTCGAGGCCCACGGCCGGGGAGAGTCCATCGCGGTCATGGCGGATACCAACGAGATCGTCACGGCCATCAACGATCAGGTGCAGCAGACCCGACTAGATCGCGGCCAGCTTGACACCACGGCCACCGCGCCCATCCGCGACAGCGCCACCGCACACATCGGCGATGTAGTCACCACTCGCAAGAACAACCGTGACGCAGCATTCACGGTGGCCAACCGTGAACAGTGGACCATCCAGAACATCACCGGCGCAGGCATCACCCTCACCGGCGGCATCGACAACCGCAGCGAAACGATCACCCACGAGTACGCCCGTGAGCACCTGTCACTCGGGTACGCCTCCACAGTGCATGGCGCACAGGGAGTGTCCACACGCTCGGCCGTTACCGTGCTCACTGACACCACTAGCGCGGCGCAGCTCTACGTCGGGATGACCCGCGGAAAGTACGACAACCGCCTTCTGGTGGCAGCCCCCGATGGCACCGGCGCTGCCGAGCAGATCACGGAGGCGATGCAACGCGACCGCCACGATCTCTCCGACGACCAACTACGTCATGTAGTCGCCGCAGAAACCGCGCGAGCCGGTGACCCTGCTGAGCCGTGTGAGCCTGAGCCCCAACCGTGGCGTGATCGCCCAATGGGGGACGTGGATGAGCCTCAGTGGGTCATGGACCGGCTCACCGCGAATCGGGATCGGCTCACGGCCGAGGCCCGCGCCCTGGCTGACCAGCGCCACCTGGCCCATCACCGGCTCACCACCGAGCTGACCCCGGGCCGCGACCGCGCCCACCGAGATGGAGCCGATGCGCTGACCCTCGCGACTCACAACCGGCAGATCGAGGCGGCTCAGAAAGCCCTCACCGAGCTCAGTGAGCAGCACAAGGCCATCACCGCACAGCTCAACGCCACCGAGACCACATTGGATCAGCTCACCTCCGAGCTCGAATACCGAGCCACTATGGACCGCGAACAGCGCCACCGCGAGGACCATGAACGTGAACATGCCGCGCTGCACTCCCCGGCCTGGCTCACCGACGAGCTTCGCCGCCCCCACGGCCTCACAGCCAACCTCACCGCCGCCCGCCGCGAGCTGGAGGAAGCCCGTGCCCGCCATACCGCTCGACGGGACAGGGCCTCACTGGAGATCGACACCGCGGCAGCTACCACTGCCGACGCGGCCGACTACGCCGCACAGGCCGCCGCCGCAGCCGACGCCGCACGCCGCTCCCTCGCACGCATACGAGACGAGGCACTCACCGGCGCGCTGAACACGATCACGACCGAAGCAGAAAATCTGGACCGCATTCACGAGGCGGCTCAGCGCGCTGGACTGTTCCGACGCGCTTCTGCCCGCCGCGCCGCAAGCGACGCGGCCGCCGCCTTCATCGCCACCTGGGGGCAGACCCCGCCCACGGAGGGACGGAGCAGCTGGCTGATCGAACGAGCCTCCTCCGCGGTCGAGGACCGGCTGCAAGCAACCGAAGAGCACCGCCGGGCCGAAGCCGCGCAACAGCGGGCCGACGCAGCACAGAGCGCACACCAGCGCGCTCAGCGCGCCGAAGACTCCCTTGCCCGGACGATCACCGACGCGGAGAAGTCGCTTCGTGCTCTGGAGCGCGATGACCACGACCTCACCCGCGAGGCACGCATTCGATCCGTCATGCCACATGAAATCGCTCTGAAAGAGCACCGGGTCCGGGCGGCACATTTCCGCCAGCGCCAGAATCAGGACTCTAACGGGCGCCCACGATTCGACAGTGACAACGACAAGCCCCGTCAGCGGCAGCGCTTCTGACATGAAGAAGCGGCCCGAAGGAGTCTCCTTCGGGCCGCTCACCGATCCGTTCTCTAGCCGTGGACGCCTGGGCCTGGCCGCGCCTGGTTCTGTTGCTTCTTATAGCAATCAAAGCAATCTCGTTGCGATAGCCAACGCGCGAAGCTCTCACGGTAATCCGCACGGGTTGCCGATAAATCCCTGACAGCGGTATGGCCGCATGCAAACTGAATTTCCCATCGGCTCGGGATAGCGACCTTCTGGCTCATTTCAGCGGCCCCGCGTGAAATCCACGAACACGACGTTCATCGATCCCCCGCCCCGTCCTGCTTCCAAATGGTTCTGTACAGCGAGATCGACACGGGCGCTCTGCGCCGCGAACTCACGGCTCATCTCACCCTCCTCCGCGATCTCGCGTGCCCAACTCTGGACACGGGGTGCAACGTGCTCATCCGTCGTGCACCGCAACGTCCCCGTGATGGCAGCGACCTCCTGCCTGACCCATGAGAAGTAGCGATGGAAGTCGATAGGTCCTGTCCCTGGCTGCATCTCGTGGTACAGGGTGTCGTAGGAATCGCGGGCCGCGCTCCACAGCTGCACCAGATCAGGGTGCTGCTCCCAGCAGGGCAGGATCACCGACGACGGAAGAGCCCACTCGGTTGTCATCTGAGCAACCCACAGGCGCAGCCGATCCAGCTCATCGCCCCACTCGTGGACCGACAGAGCCATCCAATCGACCGGATGCGGAAGCTCAGCCATCTCGGTATCGTCAGTCTGCTCGATTTCCTGTTCCAGATCGCGGAACTGATCCAGGTTCTGATCATCGGCCATTGCGCAGCCACCTCTCATATTGATCCCAATTCGCGGCACCGCCCAAGGGTGTTTCTAGTATCTCAGGCCGCGCCGCCACCGCCTCCACAAGCTGGTCCACCACGACGTCGTGTGCCGGAATCTCCACTGTGACCGCGCGCACCACCGGCAGAGGGTACGTCACGGCCGCCAGCGTCAGGTACGCCCGCACCGTTTCACTCTCCAGGGACCTCGTAAGGACGCGCAGCGCTGTTTTCCGCAATCCACGCCGCACTAGAACTTCCGGCAGAGCCTCCAGCGCTTCAGGCCCCTCGACGTCCGCCACTCGCCGTGCCAGTGAACGACGAACCAGGCCCGCTGTCGCTGTTTCGCTGATGACGCGCCCCTCGCGCAGAGCTTCCCACCATGACGACTCCAGGTGCGATTGGTCATCGGTGTGGATCAGCAGACAGCGCCACTCGTCACCCACCATTCGAAGCACATGAGGACAGCTAGCTTCCAGAACCTCGAAATTCGCCCGAGCCGTTAGATCGTCATGATCAACGCCCCACTTCGTGGTCGGTACCCGAACCCAGCCAGCGGCCGACGCCCCCTTTAAAGCCGACGCGGGCACCGCCGGAGTGCCCGCGTCATCGACCATTCCGACCGAGAAGTCAACGCTGTACATCCGGCTCTCCTCTCTTCTGGCGCGCTACGGCAAGCAACCGCCACATCACTGTTTCGTAATCCATGCCGCGCCATCGGCCCGCGTCGTACGCAGCGTGCACCCAGTCATGGTCCGCTCGACACAGCGCCACCAGGTCCGAGTGACGCTCACGTCCCATCCGCTCATAGCTCATGTGGTGCAGGTCGACCCACGGCCCCTGACAGACAGCACACCGGACACGTCCACCGGACCGGTTCTGTTCCTCTTCGATCCAGCGGGCGCGGCGCTCCCACCACAGCGGTGACTGCATGTACGCGCGGTAGCGGTGGCGATGCCGAGCGCGCTGCCGCCCGATTACCGCATGAGCCCGGACGCGCCTCACCGGCGTGCCTTCGCCCGAACCGCTGCACTGGGAGCAACCGGTTCTTCATCGCGAATCCGCGCGGGCGCTCGGGCCTCCATGCGCAGAGCATTCTTCACTCGCTGCTGTTCCGGTGAAGACGCTGCTTCCTGCTTCACATCATCCTTTGACGGCAGTGCCCCGGTCGCAATTACTGCCCCGGCAGGCAGCCGGTCGAGCGTTGCGTTCACCGCCGTTGCTACCCGGGTCACCACCTGTGCGCTCAGTTCTGCCGTCGTCTCCTGGTCCGCACCGGTGGTGCCCAGCACCCACCCTCCGGCGTAGGCAGTACTGGACTCAGTGGTGTCCAACCCGTGCAGCTTCGCCAGCACATGCGCGTAGGTTTCCGCTTCGAACTCGCGCTGCCCCCGAGGCAGTGCACGAGCCCCTTCAATCTTCGGGTGATGCATCTTCACATGACCAAGCTCATGAAGCGCGGTCGCCACCGTCTCTGCTTCACCGCGGGCACCGTTGATCGTCACTTCCTGATCCTTGTAGCGCGTGAGTCCTTCAGCACCGCTCGGCAACGGTCCGTCCGTGATGGTGAGGGAGAATCCCTCTCGCTCGATTTCAGCTCTCAGCGCGTCCATCAGACCATCGGGCACAACACCTTGGGTGTTGGGGCTCCACGTGGGCAGAGACGGCAGGTCAGGCCCCTCGGTCTGAGAGATATCGAAGACGCTGGCAGGCTTCACGCCCACCATCCTCTGTTCGACCTTCTCACCCGCGGCGGGCCGCTCTCGGTAAGTCAGCCGCCGCCACGATGACGGATCATCCGGAGTTGCCGACGCGAACCGCGCCGTGACCGGAGCCAGAATCTGGTAGCCCTTCTCACCGCGGCGCACCTGACGCCCCATCTCCTGAAACTGCTTGTACCCAGCTAGCAACGACGGCTCCTCCACCGACTCCCCGCGCTCCCTTCGGCCGAGATATTGCGAGTAGATCAGCGCCGCGTTGTTGGGGGAGCGGGAGCGGAACCGCGCTACGAAGCTGACCAGCGCGACCGCATCTTCGCCGGTCGCCAGGCTCTGCACACGGTCCGCCATGTCGTTCGACAGCTGCTCAACCTTCTGAGCGCGCTCCTGTAGATACTCCTCTCGTGATTGACGCGCCATCACTCATCACCACCACTCATCGTCGGGACGTCATCGGACACTCCGGTCAGCCGCTCAGCGGCTGCTTCTTGCTTCTGCTGACGAAGCCGCTTCACCTGCTTGTCATAGCGACGGAAGAACGGCTCAAAGCTCACGACGATCAGAGGTTTCGCCGCTTCAATCACGCAGCCCAGCCCTCGCCGCATGGTCTGAATCTGGTGCTTCTCCAGCACCTGCTCTTCTCGCTCCGAGTAGGAGCGCCCAACGCCCTCACCTCGTCGTGAGCTCGACACCGATTCCTGAACCACGGTTCGAGTACCCGCAGCTCGCGACATGGACGTCAGCACTGGGTCATCGTCTACACCACCCAGCACGATTCGCTGAGTAGCGGACTCCCACATAGCCTTCGCCGCGTCCTGGCCATAGCGCAGAGCTGCCTGTGCCAGTGACTGGAACCCAGCCGTCGTTTGGATACCCAGGCCGCCGCCTTCACTGATCATGCGGGGCAGCTCCGGCAGCCGACCAATGTTGCCGATCTCGTCAAGACTCATGTGTGCAGGCGGCTCCATCCGTCCGCCCGGCGCGCCGTTGGCCCGCCGTACCATCGCCCGCCAGACAGCATCCACGAGTGTCAGGATCAGCTGAGCTGCATTGCCGCCGTCCTGGCCCAGGATGTAGATGGTTCCGGCCTCACGCAGGAATGCGTCAATGTCCAACTGATCGCCACCAGGGCCAAACGTCCGACGGACGCCCCGCTCAACCAGTGCCATCCCCACGTTGGACACCGGAGCCCACATGTTCGCGCGTGTCTCCAGGTCGTCCATCTCCACCACGGACACCAACATGGAGGCCAAGTCCGCGGCCCCGCGCGTGTCCCGCAGAATCTCCACAGCATCCAGGGCGTTCTTAGGATCGAAGCACCAGCTCTGGAACTGTGCCATCGTCACGTCCCCATCGACGGCGGCAGCGTGAAGCAGGGGAGCCATGACCCGCTTCGTGGTGGCCTCCCAGAACCCCGCATTCTTGACACCCTCACCGCCGCTGGAAGCGAGCACACGCGCCCGCGCCAGCGCCTCACTCACGTCCTCGCAGCCAGACCACAAGCACCAGGACACTCCGCTCGGCAGACCAGCTTCTTCTCCTACACCCTCCGGGTCACAGACCATCATGGGACCACCTGTCTGCTCGCGCAGCTCCCATGTCATCCGCACGATCTCAGCCTTCGTCGATGTCGACAGCACAGCTCCAGGAGCCTGAGCGATTCGTGGGCCGATGATCGACTGCGATTTACCCACACGCGACGGAGCGATCAGCATCGTAGGAGTTTCAAACGTCGTGTAGGTCCTCACCCCCTGGCTCACGCCATCCCAGAACGCGAAATCGTCAACACGCGGCCGCCGCCCGGCCTCAAAATCCGGCCTGATCTGACGGTGCCGGTTCAGCACCTGTCGCGCGCCATACTGGCGCGCGACCTCAGATCGATCCGGAAGCCCTCGCTCCCGGCCGATCTCCCGGGCCGCCGCTGATCGCTGACGGGCCACGGTTCTCCACCCGACCCGCACCAGACCACCAAGCAGCACTAGCAGCACCGCAACCACGGTCCACACCAGCGCGGTAGGCCCCACGCCCAGCAGCTCGCCCGCGCGCCCCGGGCTCAGCACTGCCTGCACTGCCTGCCCCAGTCCGGCAGAGTACCGACGCCCCTGCACGACCGCCGCAACAAACCCAGCGGCCCACACCAGGGCCACCGGCGCGGCGACGATCCCGAGAACGAACGGGGCCACCACCTCGAAGCCACCAGCGCGCCGCCTCATCTCTCCACGAGTGTCACGCCGCGCCATGCTTCACCATCGCCTCATCCGTATCGAAAATCGCCGCCTCACGCGCAGTCCGCGTCACTTGCACCAGCGACTGCCGCCGCCCAATGCGCCACAGCGCCTGCCCCTTGCGCAGATCAGTCAGCAGACCCGCAGCCGTATCGGTCAGGTCCAACATCTCCTGAGCCGGCCCCACAGCACGCCCCGACTGCCTGAACGAGATCACCGTGGACGAATCAGACACCAGGTTGTGCGCAAGAGCCCGCGCAGCCTGCCCACCATCCCCAGCAGTCTCCAGGTCACCGAAGGAGTGGAACACCAGCACGTTGGAGATGCCCCAGCCACGCGCAATCTTCCAGTTGTGCTGCAACCGAGCGAGCAACGAGTGCTGAGTGAAAATCCGCCACCCCTCGTCGTACACCATGAACCGCCTCCGATGAGTGCCATCCTGAAGCGCTGACTCCATCCATGAGGACGTGCACGTCATCACCACATCCAGCAGCCGGTTTCCATCCAGGCGGGACACATCAATGGTCAGCATCGGCAGCGACGGATCAAACTGCACGGTGCTCTTGCCGTTGAGCACTCCTCCCAGCGCTCCCTGAGTCAGCTTCGCCAGCGCGTGACCAACCTCCTGTGAGTGGTCCCGCACCTCTGTCATGCGCGTGAACCCCTCAGGCACGCGATCACGTTCATCCTTCTGCGGATTGAACAGCTCATGGACCACATCACCCAGAACCGGCTCCTGAGCATCACGGCGCAGCACTTGAGTGAGGGCATACAGCAGAGCGCTGGACTCCATGGGAGTCAGCTCCCGCCCCTCCGGCATCAGCCGCTCCGTAATCGCCTCTAACAGCATGGCCCGACGGTTGCGAGTGGTCTCCTCCCAATCCTCCTCGCTGAACGACGCGGGGCGCTGGATCGGGGTGCCGAGCACATTGATCCGATCCGCACCACCGGGGCCGATCTCAAACGCTGCACCACCCACAGCACGGGCGGGCGCAGTCCACTCACCCTTCACATCAGCGGGACAGTACGCCCGATACCCAAACGCCGCTCCGCGCGTGGTCAGAGCTTTGTTCAACGTGGACTTGCCGGACCCCACTTTTCCAGAGCAGATGATGTTCGGGTCATCCAAGACACCCGCTTCATACGCACTGAACGGGTCGAAGCTGAACACCCCGCCGCCCAGCAGGTTTTGACCAATCACCATGCCCTGAGCACCGAGACCCGGGTCAGCCAGAAACGGGTACGTGAGCCCCAGAATGCCGGTATGTGCGCGGTGGGACTGAGCCTGGAACGACCGAGAGGTCCGCAGAGCCTTCGCCCCCTTTTCCCCGGCAGCAGGCAAATAGTCCTCAGACCTCCACGCAGCCCTTTCCTCGCGAGCAACCCGAGCTCGCTCAGCCGCCTTCGCCTTCTGATCCTCCGCAATCAGCTCACGCTCACGACGGCGCATCAGACGCCAGTCAGTCCGTGACAGCCGTCTGGCACTGGCTGTCACTACTCGACGCTTTGACTTCTCCATGATCACAGCCCCCGTCCGAACGGCAGCGCACCCGCGATGAACGCAGACGCTTGCTCCCCACCTAGAATCCGCAGCTCACACCCCGACTGAGCAGCCGCAGTGCGAGCCTGATCAGTCACTACGCGCAGCTCTTGAAGATCATCAGCGGAGACGGTCACCAGCCCCGCGAACCGCATAGCGCCGTGCCCCTCCTCCAGCGCTGTTTCTTCCGTTTCCAATGCCTGACGCTCACGCTGGCGCTCCTTCGTGTCGATAGCACCAGACTTTCGCTCCCACATGCGCGATGTTTCCGCCGCCGTCGAGGCAGCACGCGCGGTGTTAATGGCGCGCCGCGTCGGGATCGGCTCATACACCATCGTGAAGGTGTGGCGAATCTGCGCGATCACCAGCCGCTGGAGGAACCCCGCGGTCGCCTGCTTCCGAGGCCACTCCACGACCCACAGCACCCGCTGATAACCCGACTCTGTGCGGAAGTAGGTGAAAGCCTCATCGACGGCGAGCGGTCCGGCACCAGCCAGTGACCGCCCGACCTCAGGGTGAGCCTCCAGCTCAGCGAGCGAAGCCGGGTCATACGCGGTACGCGCCAGCACGGCAATATCTCCCGAAGAGCACCACCCGTCGAAGGTGACCTGAGCATCACCAAGCCGCGACCGCAGGTGCTGCATCCGCTCGCGCAGCACCTCAGCGCCGCCCGTGACCCCGCCACCAGCGGCGCGCACACTCCCTGCCACTCCACGCGCCGTCATCTTGAGCCGAATCGATACCCACGCCTCATGGCGCACCGACCGCACACGCGAAGCCGTTAGGTACTCGCCATACAGCTCATGCGCAGCAGGCGACACATCCGGCGTCCCCTCGGCCGCAAAGTGCGACCGCACCTCCTCACCCGAATCCGAGATGGCACGCAGCAACACCTGCACCCGATCTACACCCGATCCGGCATCCTCGCAGAACGCCGCCAGCACGCTCCCGTAGGCAGACGCGACGGAATCCTGTCGCTCACTCTCAGCCAGCACGAACGAATCCGCCGCGCTCACCTTTGCGACCGCAGTCAGCGTTCGATTCGTCGGATCATGCACCAGACCGGCACCACTGAGAGCATCACTGAGCACCCGCAGCCGAGCTGCATCACCAGGAAGCCCTAGCGCTCCCGCGGGCCGCGGAGCCAACGGACGGGCACGGTACATCCGCTGCCCCGTGACGCCCCTCATCACCCACCTACCGAGGTAGGGCACCCAGCTCACCAGCGGGCGACCCGTCCACCACGTCGGAGCCACCCCGAGCAGAACCATCACAGGGACAGCCATCCCAGCGCGCCCCAGCCACAAACCGGCAACGGTGCAGACGAGAGCAGCCCCCAACAGGCCGAGCTGCACACCGGTGATGCCCGCAATCACTCCACGCTGAGAGCGCCGAGGAAACCGAGCCGTCAGCCGCCGCTGAACAGGTTCCGCAGACATGAAGTCCTCCTCAGGTCAGTAGTCAGGGTGAGTCAGGAGAAGATCGACGGAGCCTGATTCGCGAAGAACGTGATCAGCGCGTTTGACCCCGCGCACAGAATCGCCACCAGGCCCGACACCGCCACGACCTTCACACCAATCGCAGCCACGCCCGGCCGGTTCGACAGCGACGCACCGCCCCAGACGATGACCCCGGCGATGAGCACAATCACCGCGGCAATCAGGCCGATATTCATGATGGTTCCGGCAACGTCCGTCAGAAACGTCTTGACGCCGCTGGGCAGCGCGTCCCACGTTGGGGAAACGCCGGGATCGAAGTTCTCTGCAATGACCATGGTTCGCGTCCTCTCACGTCGTGGTCCGGCCCTGCACCGGAGCACCTGACCCCACAAGCGCCGTGAGCACGACAACGGGGCCGCCACTGGAAATCCAGTAACGGCCCCGGTCTCAATCTGCCCGGATCAGCTAATCCACAACGTGAACGCTCGATCGCCCAGCCACGCTACGAACAAGCTCAAACCGGCCGCGACGACCGCAGAGCACGCAGCTCCCACCACCGCGAACCACCCGGACTGACTCATCTGCGGGCGGCTCGAAACCGTGCCAATTCCCGCCATCACCGCGCCGAGGACGACCCCCACCACTGCCAAGATGAGAGCGGCATTCGCCGCGGTGCCCGCGATGGACTCTAGTAGGTCGCGAGACCCCGCCGGAAGAGCGTCACCACGGGGAACCAGAGGATCAGTCATGCTTCGCCCCTCCATCCTGAGCGGTGCTTTCCTCGCTCACCGCTACCGACGTAGGCAGGACCGAGCCATTCCCGGCCGTGGAATCCTCTACCGCCAGTGATGGTTCATCCGCCATCATCGAGTCATCATGCGGAACCACGGCATCCGATCCAGACGATGCCGCAGCGTCAGAGGCAGTTGAGTAGTCAGGGTCTTGGTCCGAAGTAGCGGCTGCTGAGTGCCCGGAGCCGTCAGGAGATTTTTCCGAAGAACTGGAGCCGTCACCCGCGGGCGCACCCGCGCTCGTGCCCTCGTCGACGCCTTCCCGGACCTGAGACTGAGTTTCCTTCGCTGTCTCCTGCACCGCGCCCACAGCGGCCTTACCCGCCTCAACAGCGCCCACAGCCGCCAAGCCTACGCCGGTACCAGCGGCGGCCGCCCCACCGGCCGCGACCTCACCACCAGCAGCCTGACCGGCAGCACCGGCCCCTGAACCGCCAACAGTCCCGGACACGCCAGCTTCACCGCCTCCACCGGTCCCGCTGGACACGGTGCCACCGTCACCATCACGCAGCGCCGACCGCGCTCGACTTGCAGCGGACTGAGACACATCGACCGCCGATGACGGGACGCGACTAAGGCGCGACTGAGCGGCCTGTCCGGCCTGGCTAATCGCCGCCACAGACGCCTCACCCATCCATCCGAAGAAGGCGAAGCACGCGACCGGCATGAACGCGGCAATGACCAGCATCATGATGCCCGAGAGCATCGTGGCCAGGTCCGGCAGCACAAACGATCCTCCCTCAACGCCAGGCTCGATGATTGCGAGAACTCCCAGTCCCATCACAACCGCGATAGCAAGCTTCGTGAACAGCAACGCCACCAGCCACCCGGTCCACGTGGACGCCCACCGTCGAGTCGGTCCCCATGAGAGACCGGCTAGACAGATGGGCCCGACCACGATGACGACATACAGCAGCGCGTTACGGGTCACCAGGGCGAGTCCGATGATCACGCACGACATCAGCACAAGCAGCGCGGAGATGATCGCGATGATCGCCGTCACGAGCATTCCGGCCGCGGGTACCTCCCACCCCTTCACCGGCCCACTTACATCTTGCCCCGCGGAGAGATTTCCAATGACGGTCCCCACGGAGACCACAGCGCCCATGATCCGGTCCACGAAGGAGTCCACGTCCGTCAACGTGGCATTCAGCAACCCCGTGGCCACGCTATCGAGCGCACGAACTCCCAGATGGGTCAGGGGCAACAGCGCCAGTGTCCCGATCAGTGAACCGGCGGCCCCGAACGCTGCACCCCGAGCTCCGGCGAGGCTCCGTGCTCGAAACGACTCCACGCAGATTCGGAGCATGGCGAACAGGATGATCAGTGGCAGCGCGATGAAGAAGATGCGCCCGCCCATGTCGTAGATGAACTGCCCGTCCACCTGAGGTTCAGTCGTGTGGATCAGCAGGTTCATGATGAGACGGAAGAAGTACTGAGTCCCATCGACGATCGATTGCGCGAGGTCCCACAGCGCTTCTTGAAACTTCGACTCCGCGGCAGCCGTTGCTCGGTCGGTGACGGCTTGAGTTGGCCCCTTCTCCAGCACCTCGCTCGCAAGCTGCACATTGTCATTAGCCGAGATTTTCGCCGCCGTCTTCGCCGTCTCAACTGCCCCGCACGCGACAGGGTCAGCTGACAACAGGCAGTCTTTGATCCCCGTAGATTGCGCCGAATCGGGCGCAGCCGGAAGCAGCACGTCAGCCATTGCCATTGGACTTCACCTTCCCCGTCATCTCCACCGACAGCACAGTGCACGTTCTTGCGCCCTTCTCACACGACAGCACCACGACCCACTCCACCGGTCCTTCGTCCCACTGCCGACGCGACCCATCCTTCGCCGTCGCCTGCCGCTGAAGATTGCCCTGCACGGTCACCACCGTGGTCTCCTGACCCTCCAGCCACTTCGCCAGTTTCTTTTGCTCCTCACTAGACGGCTCCTCGCCACCAAAGAAGCGCTCCTGGACGTAGCCATCATCGCTGGCGACCTTGGTCCGGGTCGGCTCAAACTCATCAGCCACACCAAGCTTTTGACGCTCCTCCCACGGCTCCCACGACAGCGCCAACATCGTCGTCGCATCAGCCCACTGCGCCTGAGGAATACCTGGCGCATCACTAGGGGAGACCTCAGCCAACACCCGCGCGTAGTCATCCTGCTCAAACCGCTCGGCGTCCGTGGACCCCAGCATCCGCGTCACATTGGCAGCCATCTCCGCCGGGTCATCGGTCTGCGGCAGAGGAACCAGCGAGGTCACGTCAGAGGTCTGTGGGTCACTCCCCTTCTTCGTCGGAACCGGCCCCGCTGACGGTGTGGCCGAGGGCCGCACATCCACCCGCTCCTCCGCAGGCACCGTGCTGTTCCGGCCCAGCACAGACAGCCCCACGATAGCCACGATCATCACCAGGACCACCACCGCCGGGATGATGACCCGCTTCTGCTTCAACCTCCACATGACACGCTCCTTGCCGCATCGGCACGCTGACTCATGTCCCCACAAGCCCGCGCGCCACGACAGCTACGCCACCGCCCACCGATCAGGTGGCCCCGCCTCCAACACATGCACCCACCACGCCTGTGTCTCCTGACCACGCGCGCCGGACAGCCACGCCCGCCACAGAGCTCGCTCATAACGATGCCGACGAATCACCTCAGCCACCACCGCGACAGCCCCTACACGCTCAGCAACCACATCCAGCCGGTCCGGTCGGGCAACCAGCCGTCCTCGCTCGATCTCAACCAGGCCCCAGGACCGCATCATGCCGACCACCTCGTGCGCGGTCGAACGCGAGATACCCGACCGACGCGACGCCTCCAGCACCGACGACGCCCCACGCTCAATCGCCTCGAACACCAGCGCCGCAGCAGCACCCAGCTCCACGAACACGGGCCGCAGCGCATGAACCTTTCCAGCAGGCAGCTCCACACGCTCAGCCAACGCTCGATGCCGCTCAGGGATACGCAGCTCGTACACATCCGCCTCGACGCCCTCAGCCGCCTTCACCTGCACAATCCACGGGTCCGCCGACTCCCTCAGAGCCTCCAGAAGCCGAGCCACCGTGGACGCATCAACCGGCATCGACACCGACAACGACCGCACCCCAAACGACACATGACGCGAGCCAACCTGATGAGCAGCCGCCGCAAGCGCCCGCAACAGCAAACGCACATGCACCCCCCGGGCACCAGCAAACTCCGACCGCTCCACCTCAGCCAGCACCGCACGCCAACGCCGAATGAACCGATGCTCATCAATCTCAATTTCACGCGCTGAACGACCAGTGCCTGCCCCCCTCGTGACATTGAACGCCGCGCTTGTGTTGCACTGACGGACAGACGTCGGCCGCGGCGTAGCAGCCACAATTTTTTGAGCCTTCACCAGCTCCTTTCCGAGGCGGGAATGCCTGTCGCCACTGACGTTGTGGAACATCGCCGCCAGACCCGGCCACCGACCGTCCTCCATCCGCGCAACGATCCCGCCGAAGTCCAACCCGGCGCGCGCGGCCGCGCAGATCACCGCCATCCGGCCCTCGGATGCAGAGCGGTACCCCGCTTCTTCGAAAGCCCCCGACTGAGCCAGGCGCGCCATTCGCTCAGACAGCACCCGCTGCCCTCCCAGAGGCAGCGCATCGACACTGTCCACCGCATCCACCGGAGCAGGCGCCGCCAGGGCCATCTGGTCTCGCCGAATCTGGGCAATCTCCTCGCTCAGAACGCGCCTCAGCGCCCCGAGCACGTCTGAGCCGTTTCGCACCAGCAGGACGCGGCGCGCAGTATCAAGGTCCGTCACCAGCTCCTGGAAACCGCCGCGCTTGTGCACCGAGCCAGGCGGCCGGATGCAGCCCGACTCAGCCCCGGTCACGTGGGGCTGTGCATCCACCCCAGGGAAACGACGCGCAACAGCGCGAGCCAGCTCAGCGGCGTCCACCGCGCTGAGCCCATCCCGCAGAGGCAGATAGACGTGATGGCGCCCGGCAGGGGAGCGGTCCACAATGACCGACCCACCGCACCGCTGGAGCAGTGCAACCAGACGGTGAGTGAGCGCCGCGCCCTCAGACCCCTCCACATCGACGTCAAGAGCCAGCGTCCGGCAGAAGCCGTGCGAGTTGTAGAGGAGAACCGCCGCAGGCTCCCGCGGAACATCAGCCGTCAGATCAACTTCGCGCGTCCGCGGGTACTCCCACCGACCACGACGGCCGTTGAACCGCGCCACACGAACCCGCGACCGACCCGCCAGCCCCGCGGCCAGCGACCACGCCAATGCTTGCGCCTCACTCACTCCCGGCCGTACCATGAGAGCGACCTCCTTGTTTGTGTTTTGAGGACAACTAGGTCAGTGGAGATCGAGGAAGGCCGCCAAACCTTTTGATCCTCATCTCCCGCAGCTTCAAGAGCGCCGCGCCGACTCGGGCCGGCGCTCTTCTGCTGCACAGGTTCACGCGACACGACGCAGCACCGCCCGCCCCGCACGCTCACTCGTCTCGAACAGAGCAGGCTGCACACCCACCGAGCGCCCCAAGCCACTCGGCCGAGCGGCCACAATCCGGGCCTGACGCTCATGCCACGAGGACACCTTCACAGCGCGACCAGCGCGCCGCGCATGCGCGCACTCACTCAGGAGGGACCACTCAGGATGGCGCTCAGTACCGAACAGCAGCCCCGCCATCGCGGCCGCACGCTCACGAGACAGCCCAACCTCACGCAGGTGCTCACCGGCCTCCAGGAATCGACGCAGCCGCCGACGGGTCACAGACGCCGTAGCGCCCACACCTCGCTCACCATCCACAGCAGTGTCAGCCGCCACCTCCACGCAGCGCGCCACAACAGCAGCGCGCACCCGAAACCGCTGAATCAGCACCGCGGCGAACTCACGCACCACGGCCGCCGACTCCGGTGACCCCTCACCCCGCGCAGGTGCCCACGCGGACGCCATCGACACCGACTCCAGCGCCGGGCCATCATCTGCGGTCAGTTCACTGAACCGTTGCACACGCTGAACCCCCGCGCCGACCTGGCGTGATCCCACGCCCATCGTCTCCGCAAGAGCCGCGCGGTCCACATTGAGACTGACACTCTTAATCACGAACCCCAACGGTGCATCCATCTCCAGAATCCGAGCCGCCGAAGCCGCCAGACCGCCGCGACCCGAGATCACCAAAACCGCCTCAGCAGCGCAATCTCCCGCGCCCTCAGTGGTCGCACTCTTAGGCTCCAGCACCCGCGTCAGAAAGTGCGCCAGCGCTTCGCCAGCAGGAGATGACCAACCCGCAGGGTCAGCGGCAGCAGCTATCAGAAGCTGCCGAAACTCCTGCTCGTCACTCATCGCGGACATCACTGATCCCCTCAGCTCTTGCCATCGCGAGCTCTGTCCTGCTCAGCCCGCTGCACCCACCGGCGCAACATCTGACCGCGGACCTGAACCTCGCCATCGGTCTCCCGCACCAGGCGCTGAGCAACGTCATCCCACGGCGCCGGAGTCACCGACCGCCGCTGATCCATCGCCCACTCCCACAGACCCCCATGACCAGCTTCACGAAGGAGGACGTCTGCAAGTCTCGCCTGTGTACTCATGCGGACCACAGTAGTACTAAAAAGAGTACGAGCGCAACCATTAGAGGGGCTGTTGTAGAAGCCGGAGGTCTCTGGCGCTACCTTTGGGGTATGGGTAGTGCAGTTGAGGAATATTGGCCAACCACCGATGACAAGATCTCGGCAGCGGTGAAAGCGCTCATGGCGGCGCGCAGGGTTCGCACGGAGGAGCTGGCGCGGCACATCGGTGTCAGTCGGAATCCGATGTTTGCAAAGCTTCGTGGGGACTCGTCGTGGAAGGCATCCGAGGTTGAAGCGGCTGCTCGCTACTTCCAGGTCTCGGTAGGTGACCTGTTTGAGGGCATGGGCCTGCTCGGTGACACGACGAAGCCCCGCCGGGTTTCCGACGGGGCTTCTCGTGGTGGTGCGCCATCAGGGATTCGAACCCCGGACCCACTGATTAAGAGTCAGTTGCTCTAACCAACTGAGCTAATGGCGCTTCGCTGCTCACAGCAGGTGACCGCTGAGGCAACAGGTCATCGCCGAAGCGACGGAGACCACCCTATCGCCCTCGCGGCCCCGGCGCCACTCGGAACCGGGGCCACAGGCAGGTAGGTCGAACATCACACCCGGCGGCTTCGTCGGCGATGAGGTGACAAGTGACGGCGAAGCAGACGCTGGGCGGCACTGACCAGATCACCGCGTGTGATGCTCGAGATCATGGGGCGGCGGCGCTCAGGCGAGCAGTGCCGCGCCGAGGCCGCCCACCACCGTCACCGCGACAGTGGAGCCGAGGGCGAGGATCACCGGGCGCAGGCCCAGGCGGCGGAACATGCTGAGCTTGACGCCGGCGCCGAGGCCGAACATCGCGGCACCCAGCAGCAGGGTCTGCACGAGGCTCGCCGCATCCAGCAGGCCCTGCGGCATCGGCAGGATCGACCGCAGGATCACAGCCACGATGAACAGGGCCACGAACATCGGCATCACCGGCGGCATGGTGGTCGCGGACGCGTCGGCCCCGCGCTGGCGCAGGCGGCGGCGCTCCACGATCGCAATGCCGGCCATCACCGGGGCGAGCATGAGCACACGCGCCAGCTTCACGATCACGGCCGCTCCGAGGGCGGCACCGCCGAGGGCGCCGCCGATGGCGACGACCTGCGCCACCTCGTGCACGGAGGCGCCGGCCCACATCGCGGTCTGGTCGGTGGTGAAGCCGATCGCGGAGGCCATCAGCGGCAGCAGCGGGATCATGATCGTGCCGAACACGACCACCAGCGCCACTGCGGAGACCACTTCCTCCTCCTTCTTGTCCTGGATGACGCCGTCGGCGCCCGCCACAGCAGCAGCGCCGCAGATGGAGAAGCCGCAGCCGATCAGAAGGGAATGCGGACGGCTGAGCCCCAGCATGGATCCCATGGCGAGAGAGGAGGCGAGGCCGATGACGACCACCGCCACCACGAGGAGCAGAACGCCCCACCCGAGGGCGAGGATGTCGCCGATGGCCAGCTGCAGGCCGAGCACCACGATGCCGGCTCGCAGCAGGTGCTTCGCACTGAACGCGATCCCGGGTTCGACCAGGTCGGGCACGCGGATCGTGTTGCGCATCAGCATGCCGAGGACGATGGCGATCATCAGTGCGCTGATCGGGCCCGTCACGGTCGAGATCGCGAACGCGAGAGCGATGCCGGCGGCGCACAGGGCAATGCCCGGGATGAGCCCGCCGATGCCGCGGGGCGGGCCCGGATCCGGTGCCGGTGCGGTGGCCGGCGCCTGGGTGGCGGCGGGGGCTGGAGCGGTCAGGGTCTGGGGGGTCGATGCGTGTCGGGACATGGGGACAAGTCTTCGCCGCTCGCGTCGCTTCCGGTAGGCATGCTCCCCGCACGGGGGCATATCATCGGCGTATGCTTCCGGATCTGCCCGACCTGCGCACCGCCCAGCTCCTCGCCGCCGTGCGCGAACTCGGCTCCATCGGGGCCGCTGCCCGCCATGTCGGCATCGCCCAGCCCAACGCGTCGCGCACCATCAGCGCCCTGGAGAGCTCCCTCGGCGCGCAGCTGCTCACGCGCCATCCCCGCGGCGCTCGCCTCACCCCAGCGGGAGAGCGCGCCGCCGAGACCGCCCGCCGGCTCCTCGACGCCGCCCGCGACCACGCCCGCACCCTCGAGGACATCGCCGCCGCCCCCACCGGCAGCCTCGCCATCGCCGCCTCCAACACCGTGGCTGACCACATGATCCCGCGCTGGCTCGCCGCATTCCGGCCCGCCCATCCCGGCATCACCGTGTCCGTCGTGGTCCGCAACTCCAGCCGG
Source organism: Helcobacillus sp. ACRRO (assembly GCF_022347125.1). Lineage (NCBI taxonomy): Bacteria > Bacillati > Actinomycetota > Actinomycetes > Micrococcales > Dermabacteraceae > Helcobacillus > Helcobacillus sp. ACRRO. Next base: position 8,526 of record NZ_JAKRNG010000024.1, on the reverse strand, counting down.
GTGTTCGACGACGTCCAGCGCGGCAGCGCCGACCTCGGCTTCGTGGAGACCCCGTCGGTCCACCCGCGCCTGTCCACTGAGGACATCACCCGCGACCGCCTCGCCATCGTGGTGCCGCCCAGCCACCCATGGGCGCAGCGCACCGAGATCACCCGTGAGGACATCCTCGCCGAAGGCCTCGTCACCCGCGAGGACGGCTCCGGCACCAAACTCACCCTCCAGCAGGCATTGGGGGAGGAGGCCGTGCTGCAGTCCATCGTGGAACTCGGCTCCAACGCGGCCGTCCGCTCCGCCGTCCTCGCCGGCGGCGGCCCCGCTGTCCTGTCCGAACTGGTGGTGCTCGAGGACCTGCAGTGCGGCACCCTCGTGGAAGTCGAGGCCGATTTCATCAGCGGCGACGAACTGGACCGCACCATCCGCGCCGTCTGGCGCGGCAGCAGCCCGTCGGCCCCCGCCCAGGCGTTCCTGCGCTCGGTGACCAACGTCCCTGCGCCGGGCATCTGAGCCCCTGCTATAGTCAGCGCAGGATTGTTACTCCTCCGAGGCAAGACCTGAGACAGCACCACTGTGCCCGTCTCGGGTCTTTTCGCATTTAACGCGGTGCCTCGCCACACGTCGGAAGGAAGGGACATCGATGTCCACGAAGCAGACGCGCTCACCAGCAGCGCAGATCGTCGAGGGCGTGGGCGGCCCCGACAACATCATCAGCCTCACCCACTGCGCCACCCGCCTGCGGTTTCAGCTGAAGGACGCAGCCCAGGCTGACGCGTCCGTGCTCGACACGGTCCCCGGCGTGATGGGCACCGTCCCACAGGCAGGCGACCGGTACCAGGTGGTGATCGGCGGCGCCGTCGGCGGCATGTACAACGACATCATCAGTCTGCCCGAGACCCGCTTCCTCGGCGACTCCTCCTCCGCACGCCCCAAGACCGACGCCGAGGTGAAGGCCGAGGCCCGCGCCGGCGGCCCCCGCGGCCGCTTCGGCTGGCTCGACAGCTTCTTCGAATACCTCTCCGACTCCTTCCGCCCCCTGCTGGGCGTGCTGCTCGGCGCTTCCCTCATCATCGCGTTCACCGCCGTGCTCGACGCCCTCGGGGTTGTCGACTTCCGCGCCGATGACAAGTCCGCCACCTGGGTGTTCGTCGATGCGATGTGGCGCAGCGTGTTCTACTTCCTGCCCGTGATGGTGGCGTACAACGCCGCCCGCAAACTCAACATCGACCCGTGGGTGGGCGCCGCCGTCATGGCCGCCGTCATGACCCCCGAATACATCCTCCTGAAGAGCACCGAACGGTTCGCCGACACGATCTGCACCACCAACGCCACGCTCGGCACCGAGTCCTGCGTGGCGAACATCGCCGGGATCCCGCTGCAGCTGCAGGACTACGGCGGCCAGGTCTTCGTGCCGCTGATGATGGTGCCGCTGCTGTTCCTGGTGTACCGCCTGTTCCAGAGGATCATCCCGAGCTCCGTGCACATGGTGTTCGTGCCGTTCTTCAGCTTCATCATCATGATCCCGGTGACCGCGTTCCTCATCGGCCCGCTCGGCATCTGGCTCGGCTCCGGCCTCGGCACCGGTCTGGCATGGCTGAACGGCAACGCCCCGATCGTGTTCGCCATCCTCATCCCGCTGCTCTACCCGTTCCTGGTGCCGCTGGGCCTGCACTGGCCGCTGAACGCCCTCATGCTGCAGAACATCAACACCCTCGGCTACGACTTCATCCAGGGCCCCATGGGCGCATGGAACTTCGCCTGCTTCGGCGCCACCGCCGGCGTCCTCATCCTCTCCATCCGTCACCGCGACCGCGTGATGCGGCAGACCTCCACGGGTGCGCTCGCGGCCGGTCTGTTCGGCGGCATCTCCGAGCCGTCCCTGTACGGCATCCACCTGCGGTTCAAGCGGATCTACCCGCGCATGCTCGTGGGCTGCCTTGTGGGCGGTCTGATCGTGGGCCTGCCGGGCGGTGTCAACGCCTCCACCTTCGTGTTCACCTCCCTGCTGACCATCCCGGTGTTCTCGCCCGCGCTCGTGTACATCATCGCGATCGCCGCGGCGTTCTTCACCGCGATGCTGCTGATCGTGTTCACCGACTACATGACGCCGGAGCAGCGCGCTGCGGCGATCGCTGAGCGCGACGCCGCTGAAGCCGCAGAGCGCGGCGATGTCCCGACGGCGGATGAGCGTGAGCTCGTCGGTGCCGGCGCGCCCCTCCCAGCCGGTGCCGCCGGCGCTGGTGCGGCCGCTGCGGCCGGCTCCCACGCCGCCGGTTCGGAACCTTCGGCGGAGGGCTCCGTCGGCGCCCAGACTGCCGGTGGTTCTGCTGCCAGCGGACGGGCCGACGGGCCCACGGAGACGATCGGCGCCCCGCTCGACGGCGCGGTCCTGTCCCTGGATGACGTGGATGACGCCGTGTTCTCCTCGCGCGCCCTCGGTGAGGGCGTCGGCATCGAACCCGATGCGCACGCCGGGTCCGTGCAGGTGACCGCGCCCGTCGGCGGTGAGCTGATGACAGTGGCCTCCACCGGTCACGCCTACGGCATCCGCACCGCCGACGGCGTCGAGGTGCTCGTCCACATCGGCATCGACACCGTGCACATGGGCGGTGACGGCTTCGACGTCCGCGTGGCGCAGGGCGAGTCCGTGCACGCCGGGGATGTGCTCGCCGTGGTGGACTTCGACGCGGTCCGCCGCGCCGGCCACCCCGCCACCACCCTGATGACCGTCACCAACACCGCGTCGCTCGGTTCGGTGGAGCCCGTCGTCAGCTCCGCCGCCCGCGCCGGTGACGCGGTGATCCGCGTGGCGAAGTAGAGTGTCGGGAGTCTGACACATCCATGATCAGCGGGAGGGTGCGATGAAGGTTCTGCGCGTGCTGAACAACAACATCGTGCTCTCCCGCGATCCGTCGGGGCGCGCCGTGATCCTCACCGGCTCTGGGCTCGGCTTCCGGGCCCGCCCCGGCGATGCGGTTGACCCCGCGAAGATTTCCCAGACGTTCGTGCCGGCCGACGGACGCGACCCCGACCATCTCGCGCAGCTGCTCGCCGAGCTGCATCCCGGTATCGCCCGGGCCGTCCTGAACGCACTGCGGCAGGTCGATGAGAAGCTCGCCCAGTCCGTCACCCTCGTGGTCGCGATCGCGGACCACATCGCGGGCGTCGCTGCTCGCCGCGCCTCCGGTGACGACGAACCGGCCTACCCGCTGGAGCCGGAAGTGCGGGCCCTCTACCCGCAGGAGCTCGACCGGGCTCGGACGATCCTGCGGCTCGTCAACGACCAGGTGGATGACCCACTGGGGGAGGCGGAGGAGACGGCGATCGCGCTGCACCTGGTGAACGCGAGCTTCGCGCATCAGGGGGACCTCGCCTTCACCTACCGGATGACGGGCGTGATCCAGCAGATGCTCGCCGTGATCGAAAGCCGCTTCGGTGTGGAGCTGGAGCAGTCCACGGTGAACACAGCCCGCTTCATCACGCACGTGCGGTACCTGTTCGCCCGCATCCAGCAGGGCAAACAGCTGGAGGAGGTGTCCTCCGTGATCGGTCAGTCGATCCGCGACGCCTATCCCGAGGCGGTGCGCGTGGCGGAGCAGCTCGCGTCGATCGTGAGCCTCCGCTTCGGCGAGAGCCTGACAGCGGACGAGGTGTCGTATCTGGCTCTGCACGTCGCCCGCATCACCACATCCGACGAGGCAGTGCAGCGCGCCTGACCGGGGCGGTTCTCCGGGGTCGACGGGGCCCCGCGCTTTTCGTCCTCGCAGCGACCGTACCAATGCGAGTGGGCGGGGCGGGTATGCAGAAGGCCCCGCCGGTGATCCGACGGGGCCTTCCCATGCAGTGTGCGCCATCAGGGATTCGAACCCCGGACCCACTGATTAAGAGTCAGTTGCTCTAACCAACTGAGCTAATGGCGCCTGTCCCGCTGTGCGGTACTCGAAAGACACTACACGCCCTGATGGTCCATGGGGAAGCCGAGCGGGTGTTCGTGAGACGCATCGAACATCGCGGCACCCGTCGGCCCGTCGTTCGGGACGGATGGGCCCCAGGTGCAGGTGACCGGCTCGCATAGACTGGTCTCCACCCCCCCGCTCACCACGACGAACCGAGGAGACTCCTGTGAGGATCGCAGTCACCGGCGCCACCGGCGTGCTCGGCCAGGAAGCAGTCGAAGCTCTGGTTGCGGAGGGCCACGAGGTCACCGGTGTGACCCGCCGGGAGCGCGGCATCCCCATCATCGAAGGACGCGGCGCCCGCCCCGTCGTCGCCGACGTCTTCAGCGCCTCCGACCTCGCCCGCGCATTCCGCGGGCACGACGTCGTCATCAACACTCTCGCGAAGATCCCCGTCGGCATGACCGCGCTGCGACCCCTCGCGTGGCGTGAGGACGACCGTCTCCATCAGGAGGCGTCCGTGGCGATCGCTCAGGCCGCCGCTGATGCCGGCTGCTCGAAGCTGATCCAGGAGTCCTCCCTGTTCATGTACCCCGACAACGGCGATGACTGGATCGGTGAGGACCAGGCGCTGAACGTCCGCAGCTCCGCGTTCAGAGCCCGCGTCACCGAGATGCGCGCCGCGGTCGACTTCGCCAACCGAGGCCGTTCCGCGGTGATCCTGCGGCTCGGCCAGCTGTACGGTCGCGACCCCGCCACCACGGACACCCTGCGCAAGGTGCGCGATGGGGCCCCGGTGCTGCTGGGGAAGCCGTCGGACTACATCACCCTGCTGCACCACCAGGACGCCGGCCGCGCCTTCACCGCGGCCCTGAAGGCCCGCTCCGGGTTCTACAACGTGGGCGGGGAGCCGATCCGCCGTGAGCGCTGGGCGAAGGACCTCGGCCGCGAAGCGAAGGCGGACAAACCCGCCCGGTTCTTCAACGACATCGCGCAGCTCGCGCTCAGCCCCCGCCTCGAGGTGCAGCGGCGCTCCCTGCGGGTGTCGTCCCTGCGGTTCTTCAATGAGACCGGCTGGACGCCCACGATCGGGCCGTCCACTCTCGGCTGGTCGCGCATGTGATCCGGAATGCGCTCGGTTACACTGGACGCACTTGTTCCGGGAATCGGTGGAATTCCGAACTGGCGGTGACAGCCCGCTAACCGGCTCCACGGCCCGCACCCGCGGGACCGCTGAGCTGGCCTGACCGGTGGAATTCCGGTGCCGACAGTCACAGTCTGGATGGGAGGAACACAACTGGCGCGCGCCCTCATGGCGAGCGTCCGTCTCCCGCGCCCGGTGTCGTGAAAGGAACCGATGAGCGGGAAACTCCTCTCATCCCTTCCAGGCACCGAGCTGGCCGCGGCGTTCTCGCGCGCGATCAGACTCGCCCAGAAGGGACCACGCAGCGCCAACCCCCGAGTGGGCGCCCTCCTGATTCTGCCCAGCGGCGACACCGTGGAGGGCTGGCACCGCGGCGCCGGCACGCCCCACGCCGAAGCCGACGCCCTCGACCGCGCCCGCGCCGCCGGCCACGATCCCCGCGGCGGGATCATGATCGTCACGCTGGAGCCGTGCGCCCACAGCGGCCGCACCCCCTCGTGCGCCCGGGGCCTGATCGACGCCGGCGTCACCGCCTGCCTGTTCGCCCACGCCGACCCCACCGAACGGGCCGGCGGGGGAGCGGACCTGCTGCGGGCCGACGGCATCACCGCCCTCACCTGGGTCGACGCCGTCGCTCACACCGACCACGGCCGCACCCCCGGCGACGCGGCTGCGGCGCATTCGCTGACCGCGGATGCGCAGCGGCTCAACGACCGGTGGATGCGTGCCCAGTTCGAACGGCGGCCCTTCGTCACTGCGAAGATCGCGCAGACCCTCGACGGCTTCACCGCCGCTCCCGACGGCACCAGCCAGTGGATCACCTCCCACGAAGCGCGCGCCGCCGGGCACCGACTGCGCGCGCATGTCGATGCGATCGCCGTCGGCACCGGCACCCTCATCGCGGACGACCCGCGCCTGAGTGCCCGCACCCCCGCAGGCGACGCTGCGCACCAGCCGCTGCGCGTCGTGATCGGGCAGCGCCCGGTGCCTGAGGGGTCCGCCGTCATCGGAGCCGACGGGCGCTTCGTCCACCTCGCCACCCGCGACCTGCCGGCTGCGCTCACGCAGCTGCGCCGAGAGCACGGCGTGGAGCATCTCCTGATCGACGGCGGCCCCACCCTCATCGGGGCGGCACTCGCCGCGGACCTCATCGATGACCTGTGGGTCCATATCGAGCCGACGCTCCTCGGCGCAGGCCGGCCCAGTGTTCTTGGCCTGACCCCGTCGACCCTCACCGACCGCCTGGACTTCGACGCTGATGCGCCCGAAATCCACGGCACCACCGTCACCATCCACGCCCGGCCCCGCCCTGCAGCGCCGCAGGCCGATACCGCGGGCACCCCCGACCGGAAGGACGCCTGATGTTCACTGGAATCGTTGAAGCGAAGGGACGGATCGTCGAGATCCGCGACCTCGGCGGCTCCCTCACCCGCCTCACCGTGTCGGCACCCGCGGACCTCATCGCGGATCTGCAGCACGGTGCCTCGCTCGCCGTCAGCGGGGTCTGCCTCACCGCCCTGGCCGAGCCCGCTCCCGAGCACGCACCCGGAGAGTCCGCTGCCACCACCGACGCCGCGGACCCGGGCCCTGCCGCCACAGCGCTGTTCACTGCCGACGTCATGGGGGAGACCCTCGCCCTCACCACGCTCGGCGGTGCGAGAGTCGGTGACGAGGTCAACCTGGAGCGCTGCACCCGCGCCGGCGACCGGCTCGACGGGCACATCGTGCAGGGCCACGTCGATGCGGTCGGGATGGTCGTGGACCGCCGCGACGAGGGGCAGTGGCGCCGTCTGCGGGTGCAGATCCCGTCGGCCCTCGCCGGACAGATCGCCCAGAAGGGTTCGATCGCGTTGGACGGCGTCTCCCTCACCATCACTGAGGTGTCCGTGCCGGGCGCTGCGGAGCCCTTCGCGGAGGTCGCGCTGATCCCCGAGACGCTGCGCGCCACCACCTTGGGGCGCGCATCCGTCGGCACGAGGGTGAACGTGGAGACCGACGCGATCGCGAAGTACACCCAGCGCCTCCTCGCCGTCGCCGCTGCGCGGCCCGCCCCAGCATCCGCGTGCGACCGCTCCACCGCTGCACCCGCCGACGCCCCGAAGGAGGCCCGCGCATGACGCTCCGACTCACGCCCCTGCCCGATGCCCTCGACCAGCTGCGCGCCGGCCGACCCGTCGTTGTGCTCGACGACGAGGACCGCGAGAACGAAGGCGACCTCATCCTCGCCGCCGAACTCGCCACCGAGGAGCAGATCGGCTTCATGGTCCGCCACACCTCCGGCTACCTCTGCGCCCCCATCACCCCGGGCCGTGCACGCCGACTCGGCCTGCCGCTGATGGTGCCGAACTCCGAGGACCCGAAGCTCACCGCCTACACCCTCACCGTGGACGCCCGCCACGGCACCACCACCGGCATCAGCGCGCACGACCGCGCCCTCACCGCCCGCACCCTCGTCACCGGGGAGGCTTCCGACCTCATCCGGCCCGGTCATCTCGTTCCGCTGATCGCTCGTCCCGGCGGTCTGCGCGAACGCCCCGGCCACACCGAAGCCGCCACCGACCTCGCCCGCCTCGCAGGGCTCCGGCCAGCCGGGGTGATCGGCGAGATCGTCCACGACGACGGCTCCATGATGCGCGCGCCCGCCCTCGCCGCGTTCGCCGCCGAGCACGGCCTTGCGATCATCACGATCGAGCAGATCCTCGCCAGCGGCCTGCTGGAGGAGCTCGATGGGCACGCCGCATCCGTCGGCCGGCCGCAGAGCGCCGACGGCGCCGACGACCCCGACGGTGCCGCCGACGGTCGCGGCGAGGGAGCTGACGACTGCTCTGACGGCATCGCCGCCAGCGACCCCATCGACCTGCCCACCCCGCACGGCACGTTCACCGCCCGCGCCTGGCAGACGGAGCGCGGCGAGCACCTCACCCTCACCGCCGACGGCCCCGACCGCATCAGCGCCCCCGGGGCCGACGGAAGCCCCAGCGCCACAGTCCGCCTCCACTCCGAATGCCTCACCGGGGATGTGTTCGGCTCCCACCGCTGCGACTGCGGCGAACAGCTCGACGCCGCCCTCACCGCGATCGCCCGCGACGGCGGCACCCTGCTGTATCTGCGCGGACACGAAGGTCGCGGCATCGGCCTGTTCAACAAGCTGCGAGCCTACGCCCTCCAGGACCGGGGCGCGGACACCGTGGACGCCAACCGCGACCTCGGCCTGCCCGTGGACGCGCGGCTCTACACCGACGCCGCCGGCATCCTCCGCCGCCTCGGCCTCACCGAGGTCGACCTCATCACCAACAACCCGGTGAAGGCGGCGGCGCTGGAGGCCGACGGAATCCGCGTCCGCTCGATCCGCAGCGCCGAAGTGCCGGCGCGCGAGCAGAACGCCCGATACCTCGCCACCAAGCGCGACCGCATGCACCACCTGCTCACCGCGCTCTGAACCCCAGCCCACCCACCACCCTGCACCAGAAGGAGAACCCCATGGCCGGACAC
>NZ_JAKRNG010000023.1:0-41257 GCF_022347125.1 Helcobacillus sp. ACRRO | reverse complement strand
CCCACCCGCCGAGCCCCTCCTCCGCTCGGCTGAGCCGCGCCGGGCGCAATGGTCCTTCGGCATGACGCGCGCGCCCGACCCCGCCGCTAGCGTGGACACATGATCACCGCTCTGCGCTTTCAGCTCATCCGAGCCGGCCACGACCTCGTGTTCGTGTCCGGCGGCATGCTGATCTCCGCCGCCCTCACCATCGCCACGTTCGGCGTGCTCACCCTCCTCGGTGTGGTCGGCCCGCTGGTGATCGCGGCGATGGTGCTGCTGCTGCCGCCCACTCTGCTGCTGTGCGGGTGGGCGGCGCAGCTGACCCGCTCCCGCGTCAACTTCTGGGCGCAGGACGACGGGTGGCGGATCCCCGATGCGGGGTACGAGCCGATCACGTCGATGGAGACCCTCGGCCGGGCGTTCGCGGATGTGCGGCGCTGGCTGGACGTGCTGTTCGAAGCGGTGGTCGCGCCGATCATGCGCGGATGCTGGGCGGTGATGCTGGTCGGGTGGGCGGCTCTCGCACTGTTCTCCACGGTCAGCGCGGTGGCGGCGCTCGGGTCGCTGGGGGTCGCCGGCACAGAGCCCGCGACTCTGCAGGTGGTGCGGATGCTGATGGGCATGGACCCGTCGGTCCAGGAGGCCGGCGGCGGCTGGATGGTCGCTGACCTGGTCGTCTTCACCACGATGGCGGTCGCGTTCATCGTCACGGCCCCGCTGCTGCTGCGGGTGATGGCGCTGATCGAAGCGCGGGTGACGCTGGCGGCGCTGGGGGACCGTCGGGGTGCGGTGCCGCTGGAAGGGTGGGAGGAGGCCGACGGGACCCGCGATCGTCTCGGCTTCTCCCTGCACGGCTGGGTGGTGGTGCAGGCACTGCTGGGGGCCACCGCCCTCGTGCCGATCCTGCTGCTGATGTTCGCGGTGGTCTCCTCGTGGTCGAGCGCGGATTCCGGGGCCGGGACGGAGGTGTTCGGGCCGGTTGCGCTGACCTCGATCGCGCTGCTGGTGGCGGGGCCGGCGCTGATGTGCGCGTCGGTGGCGGCGGCCGGATGGTGGCCGCGCATCACCTCGGCGACGATCCTGTTCAGCGCGGTCCTCCTGCTGAGCATCCGCTTCATCTCGGGCGATGCCCTGGTGGCTCTGCCCACCACGCTGGCGGCGACCCTCGCGGTCAGCGTCTTCGTGTACCTGCAGCTGTTCGCCGGCCGGCAGGTCCTCGGCCTGACGGTCGCCTCGGCCCTGCTCGGCGCCATCATCGTCTCCGAAGCGGCGGGGGTCCTCCTGCACACCTCGCTCGGCTGGGCAGTGACGATCGTGCTGCCGATCCTCGCCGCGAGCACCCTCGCGACAGCGGGGGTCGCCGGGTACCTGCTGAACCAGTTCCTGGAGAACCGGCAGGCGCTGGCGGCGGAGCGGCGCGAGTCGCTGCGGGTGGTGCAGGAGCGCGACCGGTCGGAGCAGGCGCGCACCGACCTGGAGGAGCGCACCCGGATCGCGCGCGAGCTGCATGATGTGGTGGCGCATTCGATGTCGGTGATCAGCGTGCAGGCGTCAACAGCGCAGTACCGCCTCCCGGGGGAGATGGCACCGGAGGTGGTGGAGGAGTTCGACCAGATCGCGGCGACGTCCCGGCAGGCGCTGACGGAGATGCGGTCCCTGCTCGCGATCCTCCGAGCGAATCCGGATCCGGCCGCGGCAGGCGCCGCGGGCGCCGGTGCTGTGGGAACAGCCGCACCCGGTGCGGCCGATGATCCCCGCGGGGGATCCGAGACGGGCGGCGGGGGAGCAGGCGCGGTCGACGGGTCCGCTCTCACCGCGCCCCAGCCCGACCTCACGGACCTGCCCCAGGTGATCGACGGCACCCGTCGGGCCGGGGTCAGCGTCACCGAGCACTGGCACGGTGACTGGGAGCAGGCGCCGCTGGAGCTGCCGCCCACCCTGCAGCTCGCGGTGTGCCGCACCGTGCAGGAGGGACTGTCCAACGCGATGCGCCACGCGCCCGGCGCGGCGGTGGACGTCGACCTGGAGCGGAGCGCGGACGCGGTGACGGTGCGGATCCGGTCCGGGAAGGCGGTCGATGAGAACGCCGTCGCCGCCCCCGGTGCGGGTCTCGGAATCCGGGGAGTGCGCGAACGCGTCGGCGCTCTCGGCGGGGAGGTCACCGCGGAGCCCACGGAGGACGGCGGCTTCGTCCTCGCCGTGACCGTGCCGGCGAACGGTCCGACGGCTGGACGCATGCCGAGCCGGTGACCGGTGCCGCAGCGGGGGACTTCCGCCCTGCTGGACGGCCAGGTGCCCTGTGGGAGGATGGAAGCGTTCTGTTCGACAGCCCCATGAAGGAGATCAGGGATGGCCATCGCAACCCCAGAGAAGTACGCCGAGATGATCGACCGCGCGAAGAAGGGCAAGTTCGCCTACCCCGCGATCAACGTGTCCTCCTCGCAGACCGCGACCGCCGCCATCCGCGGCTTCGCAGAGGCGGAGTCCGACGGCATCCTCCAGGTGTCGTTCGGCGGCGCTGAGTACTTCTCCGGCTCCACCGTCAAGGACCGCGTCAAGGGCTCCCTCGCGTTCGCCGAGTACGTCCACGTGATCGCTGACAGCTACGACGTCACCGTTGCACTGCACACCGACCACTGCCCGAAGGACATCCTCCCCACCTGGGTGGACCCGCTGATCGACTGGGACCTCGAGAACCGGGTGAAGAAGGGCCTGAACCCCCTCTTCCAGTCGCACATGTGGGACGGCTCCGCTGTGCCGGTCGAGGAGAACCTCGAGATCGCCAAGCGCCTGCTGGAGAAGTCGCAGGAGGCGAAGAAGATCCTCGAGATCGAGGTCGGCGTTGTGGGCGGCGAGGAGGACGGCATCGCCGCGGACACCTCTGACAAGACCAAGCTGTTCTCCACCGTTGAGGACGGCATGGCGATCGTGGAGGCCCTCGGGCTCGGCGAGAACGGCCGCTACCTCACCGCCCTCACCTTCGGCAACGTGCACGGCGTGTACAAGCCGGGAGGCGTGAAGCTCACCCCGTCGATCCTCAAGGAGATCCAGGACGCTGTGGGCGAGAAGTACGGCAAGGACGCGCCGTTCGACCTCGTGATGCACGGCGGCTCCGGCTCCTCCCACGAGGACATCATGGAGGCCGTGGACAACGGCGTCATCAAGATGAACGTCGACACCGACACCCAGTACGCCTTCACCCGTCCCGTCGCCGAGCACATGCTCCGCAACTACGACGGTGTCCTCAAGGTGGACGGCCAGGTCGGCAACAAGAAGATGTACGACCCGCGCGCCTGGGGCAAGGCCGCTGAGGCCGGCATGGCCGCCCGCGTGGTCGAGGCGGCGGAGAACCTCCGCTCCGCCGGCACCAAGATGAAGTGATGCGGCCCGGGACCGCCACGGTCCCGCACTGCCGAATCGACGCGGGTCCAGCCCGCTGACGTGAACGACCGTCCCCGCAGACCCGGGGGCGGTCGTTCGCTGTGTACGCTGAAACCGCTGGCCGGCCTCGGCCCGCACGAGCCCCGGGCATTCGCCCGCACACCAGGAGGAGCGCATGACCGATCTCGCCGACCTGATCCCCGCCGGAGCGGTTCGTATCCGAGCCGAGGTCGCCGACTGGCGCAGCGCCGTCGTCGCGGCGGGTGCCCTGTTGGAGGAGGCAGGGGTTGCGGACTCCGCCTACACCGACGCGATGGTCGCGAGCGTGGAGGAGCACGGCCCGTACATCGTGATCGCCCCCGGGTTCGCGCTGCCGCATGCGCGCCCGTCGGACTCCGTGACCCGCACGGGGATGTCGGTGCTGCGGCTCGCCCACCCGGTCGAGTTCGGGCACGAGAGCAACGACCCGGTGGAGATGGTGGTGGCGCTCGCCGCTGCGGACTCCGACCAGCATCAGCAGGCGCTCGCGCAGCTCGCCGGCGTGCTCGCGGATGCGGAGCAGCGGCGGCGCCTGTTCGCGGCCCGCAGTGAGCAGTCGGTCCGACGGGTGCTGCGCACCCGCGATGCCGGGGCGGCGCCCGCCGGGCCGCCGCCCGCGACGGACCCGCCTTCTCGTGGTGATGATGAGGGGCCGACGGGTGCCGACCGCGCCGCCGGCACCGGCACTGAGACGCACCTGGCGCTGACCGTGTGCGGCAACGGACTGGGCACCAGTCTGTTCCTGAAGAACACGCTCGAGCAGGTGCTGGAGGACTGGGGCTGGACCCGCTACGTGAATGCGGAGGCGACGGACACGATCTCCGCGAAGGGCCGTGCGAAGGAGGCGGCGTTCATCCTCACCTCCGGCGAGATCGCGAAGACCCTCGGCGATGTGGGGGTGCCGATGGAAGTGATCGGCGACTTCACCTCGAAGCAGGAGATCGACCAGGCGCTGCGCCGCATCTACGACGTCTGATCAGTCCCGCGCGAACAGTTCCACGAACGCCCGCAGCAGACGGTTCGCCTCCGGGGTGCGCGCCTGCGCCACCCGGCCCAGCAGCTCGTCCATCTCCTCGGGCGCGAAGTATCCCTCGTGGCGGTAGATGCGGATGCGCTCCGCCAGGCCCTGCTGGTCCAGTTCCGGATGGAACTGGGTTGCGTACTGCCGGGTCCCCACGCGGAACATCTGAACCGGTGCGGCCTCACCGGTGGCGAGCACCACGGCATGCTCCGGCAGGGATGCCACTCCCTCCTTGTGCCCCACGAACGCGGGGAACCTGCCCGGCAGGTCAGCCTGCCGGATCAGCGGGTCGGCGGCGCCGTCGGCCGTGAGCGTGATCGGCGTGGGGCCCACCTCCTCCCCGTATTCGGTGCTCAGCACCGCGCCCTGGTGGACGCCGAGCGTGCCCACGCCGTAGCAGGCGCCGAAGAAGGGGATGTCGCGGTCGATGACCTGGTCCAGCAGCGTCGACAGCTCCGCCTCCGCCGCGACCTGCTCCGCAGACTTCGCATGGGGCGGATCTGAGGTGGTGTAGGGCGAGCCGCCCACGATGATGCCGGAGATGTCGTCGAGGTCGATGTCGGAGGGGAAGGGCCCTGCTTCGAGGCGGACACGGCGCAGCTGAGACGGCTGCAGGCCCGAGAACCGCAGGACCGCTTCGTACTCGGGGTCGGCGGCGGCGTCGGCTCGGGTGGCGATCACAATGAACGGCTTCATGGCGGGAATCGTAGCGGCCGACGGGGTCTCCCCGCCCGGTAGTCTGACGTCATGGACATCCTGGTCAGCATCGCCGCGTTCATCGTCAACGAGATCCTTGCGGTCCCCGCCTTCCTCATCGGCCTGATCACCGCAGTCGGCCTGCTCGCGCTGCGGCGCTCCACCGGCCAGGTGATCGGGGGCGCCGTCAAAGCCACCCTCGGGTTCCTCCTCATCGGCGCCGGCGCCGGCCTCGTCGTCGCTTCGCTCGCGCCGCTGGGCACCATGATCGAGGACGCGCTCGGCGCGCAGGGTGTGGTGCCCACGAATGAGGCGATCGTCGGCATCGCCCAGCAGGACTTCGGCGCGCAGGTGTCGTGGCTGATGATCGCCGGGTTCCTCGTCGCGATCCTGCTGGCGCGCATCACTCCGCTGCGGTACGTGTTCCTCACCGGGCACCACCTGCTGTTCATGGCCACCCTGCTGACGATCGTGCTGGCGTCCGCGGGGATGCCGTCCGTGCTGGTGGTGCTGATCGGCGCCGTTCTGCTCGGCATCATCATGGTCGCGACCCCCGCACTCGGGCACGTCTGGACCCGCAAGGTCACCGGGAACGATGCGATCGCGATCGGCCACTTCGGCACCGCCGGGTACATCGCCGCGGGCGCTGTGGGCCGCCTCGTGGACCCGAAGGGCCGCTCCCGCTCCACCGAGGACATCAGGGTGCCGGAGTCGCTGCGGTTCCTGCGCGACTCGATGGTCGCGACCGCGCTGTCGATGGTGATCATGTACGTGATCGTGGCGCTGGTGGCGCTGGCCCGGGTCGGCCAGGAGAAGGCGTTCGCGGCGTTCGCCGCCGGGCCGGGGGAGGCGGGCGCATCAAGCGTCGGCAACTTCATCATGCTGGCGGTGACGCAGGGCCTCCAGTTCGGCATCGCCGTGGCGGTGATCCTGTTCGGTGTGCGCACCATCCTCGGTGAGCTCGTGCCCGCGTTCCAGGGCATTGCGAAGAAGGTGGTGCCGGGCGCGATCCCCGCGCTGGACTGCCCGATCGTGTTCCCGTACGCGCAGAACGCCGTGCTGATCGGATTCCTGTCCTCGTTCACCGGCGGTCTGATCGGCCTGCTGCTGCTCGGCACCGTGTTCGGGCCGGCGTTCGGCCTCGCGCTGATCCTGCCGGGCCTGGTGCCGCACTTCTTCACCGGCGGCGCAGCGGGCGTGTTCGGCAACGCGACCGGTGGCCGGCGCGGAGCCATCGTCGGCGCGTTCGTCAACGGCCTGCTGGTGACGTTCCTGCCCGCCCTGCTGATGGGGGTGCTCGGCTCGTTCGGTTCCGCGAACACCACGTTCGGCGACACGGACTTCGCCGTGGTCGGCATCCTGCTCGGGTGGGGAGCGTCGGCGGGCACCGTGCTCGGCGCGGTCCTGCTGCTCGTGTTCGGCGCCCTCCTGCTCGGGGCGGCGATCCTGGTGCAGCGCCGCCTCGTGGACGGCCACTGGGATCCGGCGCCCGCCCGCCGCACCGTCACCGCGGGGACCCCGGGTGTTGACGGATCCGCTGGCGCCGCGGGCGCTGCAGGGGCCGACGGAGCCACCGCCCCCACCGGTTCCGCTGCCGCAGTCTCGGCCGTCAGCGGCCGCTACCCGAAGATCCAGCCGCCCGCCGGCGCCCCGACCCCTCCGGCCGCGCTCTGACCCTGCCGCCTGCTCACCGACTACTCCGGCTCCGCTCTGGCCCGGCCGTCTGCTCCCTGACCCGCCCCGCCGGGACGGGCATGGGCGTCTAGCGGCAGGGCAGCCGCTCTATCGCAACAGCCAGCCGATAGACGCCCGTGCCTGCTCTCAGGCGCCTGCGGCCGCGCCGACGCTGGTGACCGTGCCGGTGTCTGCGGCCGCGCCGGCGCTCGCGTGCGCGGCGGTGGGCTGGGGGACATTCGCGTGCGCAGTGGCGGGCCGGGCGGCAACGGGCTGCGCGACGCGCTTCTTCTGAGATCGGCATCCGTCGGCCATCCACGACGGCTGCTGCACCGGGAAGCTGTGCTGGGGCGACATGCGGCCGAGAGCGTGGAACACCCAGCCGGCGGCGCGCCACGCGGCCGGATCGAGGACGTTGCGGGCGTCGATGATGGACGCGCCCGGGTGCACGAGCCGCATCGTCACCGTCGGCGACAGTTCCCTGAAGCGCGCCCACTCGGTGCCGAGGATGACCAGTTCCGCATCGATCATCGCCTCCTCACAGTTCTCCACATACGTGAGCTCCGGGAAGCGCCTGCGGGCATTGGGGATCGCCTGCGGGTCCGTCACCGTCACCTTCGCGCCCTCCCGATGCAGCATGTGGGCCACGTCGAGAGCGGGGGAGTCGCGGGTGTCGTCACTGTTCGGCTTGAACGCGGCGCCGAGCACGGTGACGCGCTTACCGGCGAGATCCCCCTGCAGTTCGAGGCGGGCGAGGTTGAGGACGCGCTCACGCCGGCGGATGTTGATCGCGTCGATCTCGCGGAGGAAACCGACCGCCTCACCGACGTTCAGCTCCTCCGCGCGGGCCATGAACGCCCGGATGTCCTTCGGGAGGCAGCCGCCGCCGAAGCCGAGACCGGCGCGCAGGAACTTCGACCCGATGCGCTCATCCGCCCCGATCGCCTCCGCCACCTGGGTGACGTCACCGCCGGTGGCTTCGCACACCTCGGCGATCGCGTTGATGAAGGAGATCTTCGTGGCGAGGAACGCGTTGGCGCTGACCTTCACCAGTTCGGAGGTCTCCAGGCCGTAGACGAAGCGGGGCACACCGGTGTCGATGATGGCCCGGTACACCTCGTCGAGGATCGCGACTTCGGGTGCGGTCTCGTCGTCGGCGGCGACGCCGTACACGAGGCGGTCCGGGGTGAGGGTGTCCTGGACGGCGAAGCCTTCGCGGAGGAACTCGGGGTTCCACATGAGGTCAGCATGGTCGGCCACCTGGTCGCGCAGCTTGCGGGCAGTGCCGACGGGAACGGTCGACTTCCCGACGATCAGCGGGCGGGACCCGTCGCCCCCGCCGGAGGCACCGGCGGCAGCGAGGGCGCCGGTCAGGGAGGCCAGCGCCGACTGGATGTAGGACAGGTCCGCGTTGTTCGAATCCGGCTTCTGCGGTGTGCCGAGCGCGAGGAAGTGCACCCGGCAGTCGGTGAGGTCCGCCCAGTCGGTGGTGAAGCGCAGTGTGCCGCTGCTGATCCCGTCGGACAGCAGCTCATCGAATCCCGGTTCGAAGAAGGGGGAGCGGCCCTCGTTGAGAGCGGCGACTCGGTCGGCATCGATGTCGATGCCGACCACGTCATGCCCCAGCTTCGCCATCGACGCGGCATGAACCGCACCGAGGTAGCCGACTCCGATCACTGACATCTTCATGGACGGGCTCCTTCCAGGATTCGGTCATCGTGAGGGCCCCGCGGCGCAGCGTCCGGATGGGCCGGTCACGATGCCCACCTTGGTGCGGCCCGGCAACACGATGGGGAACACAGGATGATCGACCGGTGAGGGACAGATGAGCGTCCAGGCAACCTCGCCGAGCCTCGGCTGGTGGGCTCGCCTGAGGTCCCGGGCCGTCGCGGCTAGAGTGAGGCCATGAGGATCACCACCACACCGGAGTTCATCGACGCGATCGGCCGCATCGTCGAGACCGTCCCCGCCGAGGCCCCGACTCGGGATCAGCGCCGCGTCGCTGCGCTCTCCTACGCTGACGACTTCGCCGCCATCGCCGAGGCCTTCTCCCGCGGTGACGACACCTGGTTCGACGACTTCCGCGCCGCCGCCGAAACCCGCGCCCTCGCCGACCCTGATGCTCTGCGGATGATCGGCGACGCCCGAGACCGGGTGGGCGCCCAGCAGGTGGACTCCGCCTTCGCCCAGCTGTTCGCCGCCGGCACCGGCTCCAGCGCTCTCGACTCCATGGTCCCCGCGCTGCGGGCCTACGACTCCGACCTCACCGCCGAAGCCGTCATGGGCATCGGCGCCGCGGTCCTCTTCGGACTCGCGCCGTGGGAGTACGTGCCGTACCACGACGCATCCGCCAGCTCATTTCTGCGCCGACTCGGCACCGAGCCGTGGCCGATCGACGAGCCGTCCGACCGCTACGAGCAGGTCATCGGGGCGCTCGCGATCCTGCTGCGGGTATCGCGACAGGCCGACGGGCCCCTGCGCGACCTGGTGGATGCGCAGATCGCCGTGGATCAGCTGATGAGGTGATCACCGGAAGTTAAGGTAACTTAACTTTCATGTCTGCTCGGTCTCGCCTCATCGTCCTGCTCGGTCCCGCGTTCGTCGCCGCTGTCGCCTACGTGGACCCCGGCAACGTCGCTGCCAACCTCACCGCCGGCGCCGACTACGGCTACGGCCTGCTGTGGGTGCTGGTGCTCGCCAACCTCATGGCGGTGCTCGTCCAGTACCTCTCCGCAAAGGTCGGGATCACCTCCGGCCGTTCCCTGCCGCAGCTGGTGGGGGAGCGCCTCGGCCGGCGCAGCCGCCTCACGTACTGGGCGCAGGCGGAACTCGTCGCCGCCGCCACCGACCTCGCCGAAGTGGTGGGCGGCGCCATCGCGCTGCACATCCTCTTCGACCTCCCCCTCCTGGTGGGCGGCCTCATCACGGCCGTCGTCTCCCTCGGCATCCTCGCCCTGCAGACCCGCCACCGCTCCCGCACCTTCGAGATCGTCATCCTCGGACTGCTGCTCATCATCACCGGCGGGTTCCTCGCCGGGCTCGTCATCGCCCCGGTCAGCGCCACCGGCATCGCCGGCGGCCTGGTGCCTCGGTTCGCCGACACGAACGCGGTGCTGATCGCCGCCAGCATGCTCGGCGCCACCGTGATGCCGCACGTCATCTACCTGCACTCCAGCCTGGGGCGGGATCACGCCGAGCGCACCGGCGCCACCCGAACCAGCGCCGCCCGTACCGGCACCGGCCGCTCCGGCGCCACCACCCGGGCCCGCCTGCTGCACGCCACCCGCATCGACGTGGTCCTCTCCCTCCTCCTCGCCGGCTCGGTCAACATCGGCATGCTCGTGCTCGCCGCCGCGGCCCTCCCAGGGGCCGACGGGACCGACACGATCGACGGCGCCCACGCGCAGATCGCCGCTCAGGTCGGCCCCGTCGTCGGGGGACTGTTCGCGGTGGGCCTGCTCGCCTCCGCCCTCGCCTCCACAAGCGTGGGGGCGTTCGCGGGGTCGGAGATCATGGCGGGCCTGCTGCACCGTCGGATCCCCCTGCTGGCCCGCCGCGCCGTCACCGTTCTGCCGGCCCTCCTCATCCTCGCGATCGGCGCCGACCCCACCGAGGCGCTCGTCCTCAGCCAGGTGGTGCTGAGCCTCGGCATCCCGTTCGCGCTCGTGCCCCTGGTGCGGTTCGCCTCCGACCGCACCCTCATGGGCGAGCACCCCACGTCCCGCTGGCTCATCGTCGCCGCGTGGACGACGGCCGTCGCGATCATCGCACTCAACCTGCTGCTGGTCGCACTATGGTGGGGGCCGTGGACATCGACGATCTGACCCCGGTGGCGCAGGACTATGTGAAGGCGATCTGGGCCGCGGCCGAATGGGACTCCCAGCCCCCGTCGGCCGCCCAGCTCGCTGAACGGTTCGGCACCTCCCGCGCCGCCGTCACCGACACGGTCCGCCGTCTCACCGCGCAGGGCCTGCTGACGCACGAGCCGTACCGGCCGGTTGAGCTCACCGACCTCGGCCGGCGCCTCGCCCTGCAGATGGTGCGCCGCCACCGCCTCATCGAGACGTACCTCGTGGAGGCCGTGGGCTACGCGTGGGATGAAGTGCATGATGAGGCCGAACGGCTGGAGCACGCGGTCAGCGACCTGTTCCTGGGCCGCATCGACCGCCTGCTCGAGCATCCGCAGCAGGACCCGCATGGGGATCCGATCCCGTCGGCCGACGGCGTCCTGCCGCCGCTGAGCACCTCGCAGCCGGCGGTGCTCGCGGAGGCGGAGGCGGGGTCCTCGGTGACGGTGGTGCGGGTGTCCGACGCGGACCCTGCCGTCCTCGGCCGGGCGCGTGAGCACGGCCTGCTGCCGGGGGCGCGCGTCACTGTGGGTGCGGACGCTCTGGCCGATGAGGACCTCGCCGCCGCCGTTCTCGTGCGGCCGACGGATGCCGCTGCCGACTAGCCGATCCGTCGTCCCCGCGGTCAGACGTCCCGGGTCCAGAGGAACAGGCCGGCGCCGAAGAAGATCGCCGTCACCACGGTGGACACGATGACCGGGGCGGACGCCAGGGCGCTCCCGGTGAAGATGAAGAAGATGCCGGCCAGACCGGCGATCGCCGCGATGACGATGAGTGCGAACGCGATCTGGAGGCGCCGCTCCCCAGCGGGGTCGGCGCGCAGATCATTGCGGCTCTGCGGTGCGCGGCGCTGCGGTGCGCGGTTCACCGGCCGGTCACCCGCTTCAGGTTCGGCAGCATGTCCGCGAGGAACACGCCGGCCACGCACACCGCCGCCATGGACAGCAGGAAGAGCCGGCCGCCGGACAGGAAGCTGAGCACGCCGACGGCGAGCGCGCCTCCAGTCAGCGCCACCCAGAAGCCCTTCGGGCGCCGGAAGGTCGCGTTGTAGGCGTCATTGCTGAAGCGGACTGCGTTGATGAACGCCCACACCTCCACACCGAGGGTGAGGATGAGCAGGACGAACTGGATCCACGAAGCAATGACGAAGGCGAACACGCAGCCATCCTATGTCAGACGCCGCGGGTGATTGCGGTCCGGGTCGGTACGGTCGGTGATGAGCAGCTCCAGCGCCTCGGTCGTGGCCGGCGGCTCCACGGCCTGCAGCTCCATCGTGAGGGGGCGCGGCCCGATCGCGTTGCCGTCGGACGCGACGATCAGCGACGGCAGGAACCTGCGCGCCTCCGCCGCCTCCAGGCCCGTCGCCTCCAGCAGGTCGATCGCGAGCGACCGCAGCTGGATAACGAGGGTGATGCCCTGGAAGTGAGCGGCACGGCCCAGCGGATCCTCGCCGCGAGGACGCAGCAGGTCCTCCGGCGTGAGGTACGCGGTGAACTCCTTGAGCTTGCGGCGCGCCTCGGTGAACTCCGCGTCCTCACCCACCGAGAGGCGGATCGCCTGCACAGCGTCCACGCCTGCCACATAGGCAGCGGCGAGGGTGGGGAATTCGCGCCCGGGCGAGGCCGACATGAACTCGACCTGGCGGCGCGCGATCACTCGGACGTTGCGCATGGCGCGGTCGGAGCCCACCAGCAGATGATGCACCTTCTGAACATGCCGGGCGTGCCGGTGCGCGGTGGGGGAGTAGGTGGTGATCTCCTCCGCCGCATCATTGGCGAGCTGCCAGGCGTCCGTGTGGCGCTGGGAGCTGCGGCGCAGACTCCGCAGCGCGGCCCGCGCCACGTCCTGTGTGCCGGTGCGGGCACTGAGCGCGAGGGAGTTGAGGGCATCCTCCAGCTCGAGGAAGAAGCTGTTCGCGGCGCGGGACTGGGCGCGGCGCGGATCCCCGGTGAACAGGAACGACGCGATCGCGCCGAGGATGATCCCGGTGAGGGCGTCGACGATGCGACTGGTCGGCTCCATCACCGGCGTCACCGGCATCACCATCACCAGCAGGGACTGGATGCCCGCCTGGATGGAGAACACGATGCCGTCGTTGAGGAACCGGGAGATCGTGACCGCCACCGTGATCGTCACGAAGATCTGCCATACGCCGGAGCCGATCGTGAGCCGGGCGGTCTCCCCGAGCAGCACGCCGAGCAGAACCCCGAAGGAGAACCCCAGCACCTTGTTCACCTTCGTCTCCAGGGTGAATCCGATGATGATGAAGGCGGTGATGGACGCGAAGAAAGGGTACTGGTGGCCCCACAGGGTCAGGCAGATCAGGTACGCGACCGCGGCGGTGCCCGCCGCGAGGAGGATCTGGGGCAGGCTCAGCTTCACGCGTGTGAAGCCGCCCCCGGCCCAGCCGCCGACGGCCATGCGCACACGGTCCGAGACCGGCGGAGCCACGTCAGCGCCTCGTCAGGCTGGACGTCGTCGGCCGGGCGGCATGCTCGCGTTCGCGCACGATCGGCTCCTGAGCGGCGTCGACCGCGACTTCGTCCTCACCCACCGTGAACTGCACGGTCAGCGGCTGGTCGAGGGGGACGGCGCGGCGCACCAGGGCGAGGCCGACGGGCCCCGCATCGGCGTGGACCACCGATGTCGTCACGGTGCCGACGCTCTTCTTCCCGAACTTCACCTCGGCGCCCACCGGCACGAGCAGGTCCTGGGAGCCGTCGAAGTGCAGCAGGACGAGCCGGCGCGGCGGCTGCCCAAGGTTCAGCACCTTCGCGACCGTCTCCTGGCCCCGGTAGCAGCCCTTCGCGGTGTGCACGGCGGTGCGCAGCAGGTCCAGTTCGTGAGGGATGGAGCGGTCGTCGACGTCGCGGGCGAAACGGGGCCGGTGGTTGAGCACGCGGATCGCTTCAGCGGCGGCCAGCCCGGCCATCTGCTCGGCCTTCAGGCGGCCCTCCGCCACGGCGGTCCGCAGCGCGGACTCCTCGAACAGGCCGATGAACCACGGCTCCACCAGATCCGGGCCGGTGCTGTAGGCGACACCCCCGGGCGCCACCTCAGGCCATGACTCCTCGAACTCGGCGACGGGCTCGGCGCCGTCGATGAACCCGCGCAGGGAGCACGTGGCGCCGAGGGCGCGCAGATCGTCGCGGTCGGTGAGCTCGATCCGGTTCGCGAACGTCATCAGCTCCAGGTAGCCGCGCAGGCCTGCCCGAGCTCCGGTATCCAGGATCATGAGCACGGAATCAGGGGTGCCGATGACCTGCGCCCAGTGCTCCACGCGGCCCTGCGGGGACAGCACCGTCAGTTCGGCGCTGTCACCGTCGGCGAGGGCCGAGAGGTCCTGCGAGGTGATGGTGGTCAGCCAGGTGAGGCGGTCCGGACCGGAGACTTCGATGATCTCCAGGTGCGGCAGGTCCACCACGGCGCGGCCGTCCTCGAGGCGGCGCTGCTCGCGCAGCAGTTCGCCGTAGTGCCAGGCGGCAGCGGCGTCGGGCCCGTCGCCGGGAACGGCGCCCCGGGTGATGAGGGTGTTCAGCGCGCTCATGAGCGATCCAGCTCCACCGACAGGGTGGGGGACAGGTTCGTGGGGGAGTCCCCAGCTTCCTGCAGCCACATGATGCGGGGGCCGATCATGCCGAACATGCGGGTGAAGAAGCGCCCGTCGGCCTGCGCTCCCACATGGAGGCGCGGTCCGCGGACCTCACCGTTCCAGGTCTCTCCGCCGTCCACGGTGAAGCGGACACCGTGGGAGAGGTAGGACTCGGGGGAGCCGGCGGGGGCGGCAGCGGCGGCCTCTTCGTTCTGGCCGGGCAGCAGACCGGTGGTGGTCCAGGTGCCGCGCTCCTTCATGAGGAGTTCGCGTTCGGGGCCGTCGTCGTCGGTGCGCAGCAGCCAGGTCTGCATCGACCAGGCGAGCTCGGGGGTGCCGCTGTGGGACACGGTGACGCGCTGTTCGATGCGGCGGCCGTGCTCTTCGCCGTCGTCACCGGTGAGCTGAGCGGCGCCGGTGCCGCTCCATTCACCGACGAGCCACGCGAGGGGGCGGATGTCGGGGTGGAGGGTGTCGTCGAGCGGGATCGCCATGTCAGCCGCGGTTGAACAGGCGGGAGACCACGACGTACGCGAAGCCGGCTGTGCCCACGCCCACCAGGCCGGAGAGGATGAGGAAGATGACAGACAGTGCTTGTTCCATGCCCGCCATCCTACGTCGTTGCTGCGCGCACCGCGATCAGCGCCGTCACCGCAGCGGACGCGTCGGACACGGCGGTGGGAGCATCGGCTGGGCAGGTGGGAAGGGCGCTCAGCCGAGGCCGAGCCACTGTATGCCGGCGCGCATGAACAGCAGCACCGCCACCCCGGCCACCGCCACGGGGGCGGCGCCGACGGCTGCGTACCCGGCGTTGTCGTACGCGGCGATGACGCGCACCATCAGATAGTGGGTGGACACGGCAACGCCCGCCACCACGGCCCCCATCGCCCCGCACAGCAGGATCGTGAGGATCGGGGAGGTGAACACGGTCGCCATCAGGGAGCACATCACGGCACCGGCGATGATTGAGCCCGGCACCCGCGCCTTCCCGCTGCCCGGCAGCGCCAGCACGGCGAGGCTGGCGCACAGCCCCAGGGTGAGGGAGGCAAACAGGGCGTCGGCGCGCCAAGGCGACGCCTGCGCCAGGGAGAACGCCTGCAGCCAGGTCACGCACAGCAGGCTGAACAGGCAGCCCACCACCGTGCCGGACAGCGACAGGGTGAGGCGGTGACGGGAGGGCCGCAGCATTTCCCGCATGATGCACAGGAAGAACACGATCGCCATCACCACGGAGATCGGCACTTCGAGGCTCAGCTCCGTGTTCAGCAGCCAGCCCACCCCGAGGGCGGACAGGCCGGACGCTGCGATCAGAAAGGTCGCCGAACGGGGCGCCGGCAGCTCCAGCAGGCGCGGCCACCCCCAGGCGAGCAGGCCGATCGTCACGACGATCCCCGCGATCAGCAGTTCGCGCGCGAACAGCGTGGACAGCGTGGACAGGGAGAGGAGCAGCGCCAGGGCGCTCCCGAGGGGAGCCCGCACCTGCTGGACCATCGACGACCGCCGTTCTGCTCAGACAACTCGTTACAGTTGAGTGTAGTTCCGATGAGGAGGACCGATGACATCCGACGCCCTGGTCACCGAACTCGCGCCCGCCGAGGTGGACGCTGTGCGGGACCTTCTGCGGACAGCCGAGCAGGCCGACGGGGACGCCGCCCTCGACGAAGCGGCCCGCCTCGCCCTCACTCGTCCTGGCACCGCCCGCCACGGCCTCATCACCGGGGACGGCGGTGCTGCGCTCGGGTACGTCAGCCTGCTGGCCGACGGAACCGTGCAGGGCATGGTCCACCCCGATCACCGCCGGACGGGCCTCGGCTCCCGACTGCTCACCGCCGCCACCGCCCAGGCCGCGGCCGACGGCACCACCCCCGCCGTCTGGGTGCACGGCGGATCCGGCGATTCCCTCACCTTCCTGCGCAGCCGCGGATTCACCGCGGTGCGTGAGCTGCTGCAGATGCGCCGCGAGGCCGCACCGATCGAAGTCGTGGACCCGTCGGCCGCGGACATCGCCTTCGCCCCCTACGCCGGTGAGTGCGACCTCGACGACCTCGTCGCCGTCAACGCCCGCGCCTTCGCCGACCACCCCGAACAGGGGCGGCTCACCCGTGAGGACCTGCAGGTGCGCATGGCCGAGCCGTGGTTCAGAGCGGAGGACCTGCTGCTGGCCCGCAGCGCGAACGGGGACCTGCTCGGCTTCTCCTGGCTGAAGCGGGAGGACGGCGGGGTCGAGGTGTACGTGGTGGGTGTGGACCCGTCGGCCCAGGGGCAGAAGCTCGGCGCCGCCCTCACCACCCGCGGCATCGCCGCAGCCGACGGCGCCGCGGTGGACCTCTTCGCCGACGGCGACAACGCGCCTGCGGTGACCATGTATGAGAAGCTCGGCTTCGCCGTGACGGGCCGGCACCTCCAGCTGATCCCTCACAGCAGCCGTTCCTGACAGTCAGATCGGCAGTCCGCAGGGGGAACATGGGCGCCGACATCACCAGCAAGCGAAAGCGAATCCGTGCCCTCCAAGATCGTTCTGGCCGCCGGTGCGCTCGTCTGGCGCGAGCACAACGGGTCCATCGAAGTTCTGCTCATCCATCGCCCCAGCTACAACGATTGGTCGATCCCCAAGGGCAAGTTGGACAAGCGCGAATCCTTCCCCGCCGCGGCCGTCCGCGAAGTGGAGGAGGAGACCGGCTATGCGATCCGCCTCCACCGGCCGCTGCCGTCCACCCAGTACAAGGTGGGCCGGAACACGAAGTTCGTCGCCTACTGGGTCGGCACGGTGCGTGCGCGCCGTCGCCCGGGACCGGTGAACCGCGGTGAAGTGGACCAGGTTCAGTGGATGAGCCTCGACGAAGCGCTCGCCCGCGCCACCGGCGAGCACGATCAGGAGCTGATCCGCACGTTCGCGAAGTCCGTCAGGAAGAACCAGCACCGGACGGCCGCGGTCATCGTGCAGCGCCACGCCTCTGCCCTGCCCCGCTCGAAGTGGCCCAGTGGTGAGGAGGCGAGTCGGCCGCTCACCAAGAAGGGTCGCAAACAGGCATCCGCGCTGCCGAATCTGATCTCCGCCTTCGACCCCTCCAGCGTCATCAGCTCCCCGTGGCAGCGCTGTCTGGACACGGTCATCCCGTACGCGGAGAGCGCCGGGCAGGACGTGGTGGTCAAGACCCAGCTCACCGAGGACAACCATTCCCGCCGGCCCTCCCAGGTGGCGGCGCTGGTGGCGCGCTCCCTGGAGCAGAGCGAGGCGACCCTCATCTGCACCCACCGCCCCGTGCTGCCGACCGTGTTCACCACGCTGCGCAACTCTGCGAAGAAGAAGGTGGCCGCGTCGTTCCCCGACGGGGACCCGTATCTGCTCTCAGGGGAGATGCTGGTTGCTCATGTGACCAGTGAGGGCAAGGTCATAGCGACCGAGAAACATATGCCTGACCTGGGCTGATTCCTCCAGGTTCCCTGAGTTCACCCAGTGTTCACCAACCGGAGCGCTGGAGGACACCTCGTCTCCGTACGTTGGGTCCGTCCCATTCGGGACCCCTGACCCCGTGCCGGACACCGCGTCCGGAAAGGAACGAGAAGTGAACGTTTTCTCCCGTAAGACCATTGCTGCGCTGGGTGCAGTCAGCGTCCTTGCTCTGTCCGCATGCGGCTCCGACGGCGGCAAGCCGGTCGACGGCGGCAAGGCCGACACCGGCAAGTCCGACTCCAAGCCGGTCTCCGGCAAGCTCGTGGGCTCCGGCGCCTCCTCCCAGGGCGGCGCACAGGACGCGTGGCTCGCCGGCTTCACCGCGCAGAACCCCGAAGCACAGGTCACCTACGACGCCACCGGCTCCGGCAAGGGCCGCGAGGCATTCCTCTCCAAGGCCTCCGACTTCGCCGGCACCGACGACTTCCTCGACGAGGAGGAGATGACCAAGGCGAAGGACCGCTGTGAGGGCGGCACCGCGATGAACATCCCGGTGTACATCTCCCCGATCGCCGTGGTCTACAACCTCGAGGGCGTGGACGACCTGCAGCTCTCCCCGGAGACCCTCGCCGGCATCTTCGCGGGCACCATCACCAAGTGGGACGACCCGAAGATCAAGGCTGACAACCCGGACGCCGAGCTCCCCTCCAAGCCGATCGTTCCGGTGCACCGCTCCGACAAGTCCGGCACCACCGGCAACTTCACCGACTACCTCTCCAAGGCTGCTCCGAACGAGTGGACCCACGGTGCGATCGAAGAGTGGTACGAGTCGGGCGGCCAGTCCGGTGACAAGACCGCCGGCATGATGTCCACCGTCAAGGGCGGCGACGGCACCATCGGCTACGCCGACGCCTCGCAGGCCAAGGACGTGGGCGTCGCCAAGATCAAGGTCGGCGAGAAGTTCGTCGAGCTGTCCGCTGAGGGCGCCGGCAAGACCGTCGACGACTCCAAGCCGGTCAAGGACGGCGACCTCGCCCTCGAGCTGAACCGCACCACCACCGCTGACGGCGCCTACCCGCTGGTCCTCGTCTCCTACATGGCTGTCTGCGACACCTACGACAGCCAGGAGAAGGCAGACCTCGTGAAGGCCTACGCCTCCTTCGTCATCTCCGAGCAGGGCCAGAAGGACGCCGAGAGCTCCTCCGGCAGCGCCCCGCTCCCCGCCGAGATGAGCAAGAAGGCGCAGGAGAACGTCGACAAGATCAAGGCTAAGTGACCCTGTGACCACCACCTCCCCTCAGAAGACGAACAGGACTCCGGTCCGCCTCGGCGACAGGATCTTCACCTCGCTGAGCGTGGGCTCGGGCCTGCTCATCTTCGCCGCGCTCCTGGCCGTCTTCCTGTTCCTGCTCGCGCAGAGCTGGGATGCGATCCGGGCCTCCACTGAAGTCATGGGCCAGTCCGGTGAGTTCTCCCTCGCGGAGTTCGTCGGCCCGCTGGTCTTCGGCACGGTGCTGGCGGCCGGACTCGCCCTTGTGATGGCAGTGCCCGTTGCCGTGGGCATCGCACTGTTCATCTCCCACTTCGCGCCGCGCAAGCTGGCGACGCCCATCGGATACGTGGTCGACCTGCTCGCAGCGGTCCCCTCCGTTGTGTTCGGTCTGTGGGGAGGTGTGTGGCTGGTCCCGAAGCTCGAGCCGGCGTTCCGATTCCTGCACGAGTCGCTGTTCACCCGCTGGTTCCCGATGTTCCAGGGCAGTGACCAGGAGGTCACCAGCCCCATGCGCAACGTCCTCGCCGCGGCGGTGGTGCTCGCCGTGATGATCCTGCCGATCATCACCGCCGTGTCGCGGGAGGTCTTCCTCCAGGTCCCCCGACTCAACGAAGAGGCCGCCCTTGCACTGGGCGCCACCCGCTGGGAGATGATCCGCACGGTGGTGCTGCCGTTCGGCCGCTCCGGCGTCGTGTCCGCCTCCATGCTCGGCCTCGGCCGTGCGCTCGGCGAGACCATGGCGGTCCTCATGGTGATGGCCCCGGGCCTCACCTACACCCTGCACGTGCTCGCCGTCGGCCAGCACTCGACGATCGCGTCCTACATTGCGGCGCAGAACGCCGAGTCCACCGGCCTGGACATGTCCAAGCTGATCTTCGCCGGCCTTGTGCTCTTCGTCATCACCTTCATCATCAACTTCATCGCACGCGCGATCGTCTCCGCGAGCAGCAAGAAGTAGGAGTTCGGATATGTCGTCTTCTGCAGTCATCAAGGACCAGGACCTCGTCCGTGGTCGCGCTGCTCAGCAGTCCCCGCGCCCGAAGGGCCCCCGTTCCGCCGCCGCTCGTGAAGAGCGCCGCCTGCCCTGGTACCACGCACTGATCACCGCCGGCATCGCCCTGGCGCTGTCCGTGGTGATCCTCGCCGGCGTCCAGGCGCTGGTGGGCCTCCTCCCGGAGGATCAGCAGGTCAATCTGGTGGGCCGGGACTTCTCGCCCTTCTCCCTCGCCTCCGTGCTGGTGTTCGGCTACGTGCTGCACCTCGCGGTCGCCTATGTCTACTCCCGACTGCGCGAGGGACGCCGCTGGGCGATGGACCGCGTGGTCACCCTCGTGGTCACCGGCGCCTTCGTGATCGCCATGATTCCGCTGGTCTCCCTGCTGACCGAGGTCGTTGCACGCGGCCTGCCCCGTCTGCTCACCCCGGGCTTCCTGACCGGCACCATGCAGGGCTTCACCGGCGGCGCCGACGGCGGCGGCATCCTCCATGCGATCGTCGGCACCGTCCTCATCACCCTGGGTGCGTCGATCATCTCGATTCCGATCGGCCTGTTCACCGCCGTGTTCCTGGTGGAGTACTCGAAGACCGGTGTGAAGCGGATGCTCGGCCGCGGCGTCACCTTCCTGGTGGACGTCATGACGGGCATCCCCTCGATCGTGGCCGGCCTGTTCGCCCTCGCCCTGTTCATCACCATCACCAATGACCCGGGCATCCGCTCCGGCCTGATGGGCTCTGTGGCCCTGTCGCTGCTGATGATCCCGACCGTGGTGCGCTCCAGCGAGGAGATGATCCGCCTCGTGCCGCACGACCTGCGCGAAGCAGCCCTCGCCCTCGGCGTGCCCCGCTGGATCGTGACCGTCCGCGTGGTGCTGCGCACCGCGATCGCCGGCCTCACCACCTCGGTCACCCTCGCCGTGGCCCGTGTCATCGGTGAGACCGCGCCCCTGATGTTCACCATCGGCGGTCTGACCCTGCTGAACGCGAACCTGTTCGAGGGTCGTATGGCGGCTCTGCCGCTGGTCATCAACGGCCAGTACGCCGCCGGTGCAGCACCGTGCTCCGGTGACACCGTGATCAACTACTTCACCCGCGCCGAGTACGCCTGCAACACCGGCATCAACCTCGAACGCGCTTGGGCCACTGCGCTGACGCTGATCATCCTGGTGATGGTGCTGAACGTGGTCGCCCGCCTCGTGTCCTACTACTTCGCCCCCAAGACGGGCCGCTGAGCATCCGGCTCAGGAAAGGAACCACTGTGTCCCTCCCCATTGAGATCGAGGACCTGAACGTCTTCTACGGCGACTTCCGCGCCGTGGACGGGGTCTCGATGACCATCGCTCCCAACAGCGTGACCGCGCTGATCGGCCCGTCGGGCTGCGGCAAGTCCACCTTCCTGCGGACCCTGAACCGCATGCACGAGGTCATCCCGGGCGCCTACGCCGAAGGCACCGTTAAGATCGACGGCCAGAACATCTACGGCCCGGGCGTCGACCCGGTGAACGTGCGCCGCCGCGTCGGCATGGTGTTCCAGAAGCCGAACCCGTTCCCCACGATGTCGATCGCGGAGAACGTCCTGGCCGGCGTGAAGCTGAACAACAAGCGCGTCTCCCGCGCTGAGGCGGACCAGATCGTGGAGGAGTCGCTGCGCGGCGCCAACCTGTGGGAAGAGGTCAAGAACCGCCTGAACAAGCCGGGCGGCGGCCTCTCCGGTGGTCAGCAGCAGCGCCTCTGCATCGCCCGCACCATCGCGGTGAAGCCGGAGGTCGTCCTCATGGACGAGCCGGCGTCTGCGCTCGACCCGATCTCCACCCTCGCCATCGAGGACCTGATCGGTGAGCTGAAGAAGGACTACACGATCGTGATCGTCACGCACAACATGCAGCAGGCTGCGCGCGTGAGCGACAAGACCGGCTTCTTCAACATCGCCGGCACCGGCACGCCCGGCAAGCTCATCGAATACGACGACACCAACACGATCTTCAACTCCCCGGCCAACAAGCAGACCGAGGACTACGTCTCCGGCCGCTTCGGCTGATCGGCCACCGCAGACCGACGGGTCCCTCCAGCCGTCGGGACCGCAGGGCACCAGCGGTCCCCGCGTGATGGAGGCGACACCGTACAGGGAGAGCCCCGCCCGGCACAGCATGTGCTCGGCGGGGCTCTCCGCATTCGTCGGTCCCCTCGCCTCCCACAGGGCCCGCCCGTACACTCGAGGTATGAGCTTCGAATCCGTCGGCCCCACTGAAGTGCCTGAGAACGCCCATCTGATCGACGTGCGCGAGGACCAGGAGTGGGCCGCTGGGCATGCTCCCAACGCCCAGCACATCGCCGCCTCCGGTCTCCTGGAGAACCTCGACCAGCTGCCCGAGGACGGCGTCCTCTACATCATCTGCCGCTCCGGCGGCCGCAGCGCCCAAGTGACCCAGTGGCTGAACCAGAACGGATTCGACGCCATCAACGTCACCGGCGGCATGGACCAGTGGTTCATGGCTGACCTCCCTCTCGTCAGCGATGACGACTCGCGAGAGCCGTACGTGCTGTGAGCCGCTACCTGATCACCGGGGCGAGCCGCGGCATCGGCCTCGCGATCGCCCGTGTCCTCCACCCCCACCACGACCTCATCCTCACTGCTCGCTGCGCTGACGGCCTGGATGCCGCCGCCCAGGAGCTGCGCGCCGGTGACAGCCGCGGCGGCAAGGTCCGCAAGCGCGTCGCCGCCGGAGGATCCGTCGAGACCCTCCCGCTCGACCTCTCCGACCCTGACTCCATTCCAGGGGCCGTCGACGGCATCGACGGTCCCATCGACGGGGTCATCCACTCCGCTGGTGTGCTGGTGTCCGGGACCGTCGCGGATCTGACGGCGTCGGACTGGCAGCGCTCCCTCACCCTGAACGTGACCGCGCCGGCGGTGCTGACCGCGGCGCTGCTGCCGCGCCTGCGGGAGAGCCGCGGGTCGGTGGTGCTGATCAACTCCGGCAGCGGCTTCACGGCCGGTGCGGGCGGCGGTGCCTACAGCGCCTCGAAGTTCGCGCTGCGCGCCTTCGCCGATTCGCTGCGCGCGGAAGAGCGGGAGAACGGGGTGCGGGTCATCAGCGTGCACCCCGGCCGTGTCGATACGGATATGCAGCGGCAGCTGCGGTCCTTCGAAGAGGGGGAGTACGAGGCGGAGAAGTACATGCGGCCGGAGTCGGTCGCTGCGGTCGTCGCCTCGACCCTGGCGATGGGGCCGGACGCCACCATCGAATCGGTCAGCGTCCGCCCCGCCTGAGGCCGTCGGTCTGCGCGGGGGTGGGGCGCTGAGGCGGGGTCGGAGGTCCCGGGCGCGCGGGTTTAGGATGAGGGCTGTTATCTTTCTGTGACCTGAACCGCTCGGAGGCCTCTATGAGCTCAACCCCATCCCATCGACGGGCATCCGCCGCCTCCCGCGGCCCGGGCGCCGACCATGCCGACGGGTCTGCCCCTTCGGGCACCGCCCGCGCTGACGGTCCCCGCCGCGCGCGCCGGGCCGCTGAGGCCAGCGCCACGGAGGGCATCCCGTGGGCCGACGGGTTCCGCGCCACTGACTCGTGGCTGTTCGGCGCAGTCCTCGCGGTCCTCACCTTCTGGCTGTTCGCCCAGACCCTCGTCAACGTCAAGCCCGACATCGAGGCGGAGCTCGGCACCGCCACCACCATCACGAACCTCGCCGTCTCCATCACGGCCCTGTTCTCCGGCATCTTCGTAGTCCTCGCCGGCTCCCTCGCCGACCGGCTCGGCCGGGCCACCATCCTGAAGTTCGGCCTCCTGCTCAGCATCATCGGCTCCGGTCTGATCGCGGGCACTCCCGTCAACGCGGGCGGCCTCACCACGTCCATGCTGCTCGGCGGCCGCATCATCCAGGGCCTGTCCATCGCGGCGATCATGCCCGCCGTCCTCGCGCTCATCAGCACCTTCTACGAGGGCGCGGCGCGTCAGCGCGCCGTGTCGTTCTTCTCCATCGGCACCTTCGGCGGCTCGGCCCTCACCTCGATCGTGGGCGGCGTCGTCGCCTCCGCCATCGGGTGGCGGTTCATCTTCATCGCGTCGATCCTGGCGGCGGCGCTGTCGCTGTACCTGGTGCGGAAGACCCCGAACGTGAAGGCGGAGTTCGACGAGGCGAAGGGCTACCCGGCCTTCGACTGGGGCGGCTTCCTCACCTTCATGATCGCGCTGGTGGCGATCAACGTGTACATCTCGCAGGGCAAGCTGATCGGCTGGACGTCCTGGATCGGCATCCTGCTGCTCGTGGTGTTCGCCGTGTTCGCGGTCGCCTTCATCCTGTGGGAGAACAAGCGGCGCGGCCTCGCCCCGTTCATCGACCTGGGCCTGTTCAGCAACAAGCGGTTCTTCGGCCCCACCCTCGCGAACTTCCTCGTCAACATGGGTGTGGCGGTCCTGCTCGTCACCCAGACACTCGCGCAGAAGGGCGCGGGCATGAGCGCCCTGCAGGCTTCCCTGCTGACCCTCGGCTACATGATCGCGATCTTCCTCGTGATCCGCGTGGGGGAGAAGCTGCTGCGCCGCTTCGGCCCGAAGAAGCCGATGCTCTGGGGGCTCGGCATCGTCGCCATCGGCACGGCCCTCAACACACTCACGTTCGTGCCGCAGACTCCGTACCTGGTGTTCGCCTTCATCGGCTTCACCTGCTTCGGCATGGGACTGGGCTTCTTCGCCACGCCGGCGACGGATGCCGCGATCTCCTCGGTGCCGAAGTCGCAGACCGGTGCTGCGTCCGGCATCTTCAAGATGGGCTCCTCCCTCGGCGGCGCCATCGGCATCGCGATCGCGGCGGCGCTCATGGTCGCCGGGTCCGGTGTCGCGATCCAGACCGTGCAGGACTGGGGCTTCTTCACCGGGTGGACCGCTGAGGCGGGCCCGCTGCGCTTCGGCGCGTTCCTCGGCAACCTCTTCGTCGTCATCATGATGGTCGTGGCCCTGGTCGCCACCGTCATCACCGTTCCCGCCGGTCAAGAAACCAAGGAGTGAACCCCGCATGTCTCTGATCACGCCGTTCGAATCCGCCCTCACCGAGCGCACCGACCTGGAGGAGCTGTACAAGCACTTCCACCGCCACCCCGAACTGTCGATGCAGGAGGAGAGGACCGCGGAGCGCATCGAACAGGAGCTTCGGGCGCTCGGCCTGCAGCCGCAGCGCATCGGCGGGGGAGTGGTCGCCGTCATCGAGAACGGTGACGGACCCGTGGTGCTCACCCGCGCCGACTTCGACGCCCTGCCCGTCACGGAGGACACGGGGCTGGAGTACTCCTCGGAGGCCGACGGGGTCATGCATGCCTGCGGGCACGACTTCCACACCACCGCGCTGATCGGCGCGGCACGGGATCTCGTGGATGACCGCGACTCCTGGTCCGGCACGGTGATCGCCCTGTTCCAACCGGGTGAGGAGACCGCGGAGGGCGCCGCCGCCATGGTGGCGGACGGCCTCGCGGATGCTGTCCCCGCACCGGATGTGGCCCTGGCGCAGCACGTGATGCCGGCGAAGGCCGGGCACATCGGCACCGCCGTGGGTCCGATCCTGTCGCAGGGTGATTCGGTGAGGGTGACGATCCACGGGAAGGGGTCGCACGGGTCGATGCCGCATCTGGCGATCGATCCGGTGGTGATCGCGTCCTCGATCGTGGTGCGCCTGCAGTCGATCGTGGGTCGTGAGGTGCCGCCGAACGAGTTCTCCGTGGTGACCGTCGGTGCGATCAACTCGGGCACGAAGTCGAACATCATCCCGGATTCGGCCCAGCTGCTGCTGAACCTGCGGCACTACGAGCCGGCGGTCCGGGACCGCGTGGTCGCCTCCCTGGAGCGGATCGTCAGGGCCGAATGCGCGGCCGGCGGCTGCGAGAAGGACCCGGAGATCGAGTTCTACGACCAGTTCCCGCTCACCACGAACGACGAGGACCTCACTCGGGTCGTCACCGATGCGTTCATCGCCGAGTTCGGTGAGGAGAAGGTCGGCACACAGGTGCCGGTGACGGCGTCGGAGGACTTCTCCCGCATCCCCGATGCGCTCGGGGCGCCGTACACGTATTGGACGGTGGGTGGTTTCGAGGAACCCGACGGGGCTCCCGCGAACCATTCGCCGTTCTTCGCGCCGGTTCTGCAGCCCACCCTCGATGTGATGGTTCAGGCGCAGATCACTGCGGTGCGAGCGTTCGTCGGGAAGTAGTCATTCAGCGCCGCGGTGCGTCACATGAGACGGCGCATCGCGGCGAGGACCTCATCGAGCTTCTCCTCGATGACGGCGCTGTCCTCGGACGCGACCGCGTCATGCACACAGTGGTGCATATGGTCCTCCACGAGGGCGAGGGAGACGGACTCCAGCGCCTTCGTGGTGGCGGCGATCTGCGTGAGCACGTCGATGCAGTAGGTGTCCTCGTCCACCATGCGGTGCAGTCCCCGCACCTGGCCCTCGATCCTCTTGAGGCGGGCCAGGTACTTGGACTTCGCATCGTGGTAGCCGGGGCCCACCTCGTCAGCCATCGAGGTGCTCCAGGATCCGCGGCGCCAGCCCGATGTAGGCGGCGGGCGTCAGCTCCAGCAGACGCGCCTGCTCCTCCTCCGGCAGACCGAGTCCCATGATGAACTCCCGCATCGCCTCACCGTCCACACGGTGACCGCGGGTCAGCTCCTTCAGTCGCTCGTACGGCTGATCCATGCCCTCCACGCCCTGCACACCGAGGGTGCGCATCACCGACTGGACGGCTTCACCGAGCACCTCCCAGTTCTGGTCGAGATCGGTGAGCATCTGCTCGGTGTCCACATCCAGGCCCTTCAGGCCGCGCTCGATGTTGGAGATGGCGAGCAGGGAGTGGCCGAACGCCGGCGCAATGTTGCGCTGCGTGGTGGAGTCCGTCAGGTCGCGCTGCAGGCGGGAGGTGACGAGGGTCTGCGCCAGGACGTCGAACAGAGCGCCGGAGATCTCCAGGTTCGCCTCCGCATTCTCGAAGCGGATCGGGTTCACCTTGTGCGGCATCGTGGAGGAGCCGGTGCCGCCCTGGGCGGACAGGCGCTGACGGAAGTAGCCGAGCGAGATGTACGTCCAGATGTCGGTGGCGAGGTTGTGCAGGATGCGGCCGGCGCGGGCCACATCGGAGAACAGCTCCGCCTGCCAGTCATGCGACTCGATCTGGGTGGTGACGGGGTTCCAGGTGAGGCCGAGGTGCTCCACGAACGTGCGGGAGACCTCCTGCCAATCGGTGCCCGGCACGGACACGGCGTGCGCGGCGTAGGTGCCGGTGGCGCCGTTGATCTTGCCGAGGATCTCGTCGGCCTCGATGCGGCGGGCCTGGCGCTGGAGGCGGTAGGCGAACACCGCGATCTCCTTGCCGAGGGTGGTGGGAGTGGCGGGCTGGCCGTGGGTGCGGGACAGCATCGGCGCGTCCTGGCAGGAGCGGGCCAGCTCCTCGAGGTCAGCGATGATGCCCTTGAGGGCCGGCAGCCACACGTCCTGCACGGCGCCCTTGACCATGAGGGCGTAGGAGAGGTTGTTGATGTCCTCGGAGGTGCAGAAGATGTGCACGATCTCAGCGAGGTCCTCCAGGCTGGTGCCGGTCAGGCGCCGCTTGATGAAGTACTCCACGGCCTTGACGTCGTGCACGGTCTCGCGTTCGATCTCGGCGTGCTCGCGGATGCCGTCGGCCCCGAAGCCCTCCGGGATGGAGCGGAGCAGGGCGCGCTCCTCATCGGTGAGGGGGCGCAGGCCGGGAATGGCCTCGCTGTCCAGGAGGTGGATCATCCATTCGGTCTCCACGATGATGCGCGCACGGTTGAGGGCGGCTTCGGAGAGGTGGTCCACGAGCGGGGCGACCTGCGGGCGGTAGCGTCCGTCGAGCGGGGTCAGGGCAATGGGCGGCTGAATGTCCGAAAGATGCATGGGTCCATCATCTCATGGCGGCAGTGCCTAGAATCGGCCCCATGACTGAGGAGATGACACGCATACGCGCCTGCCTGGAGGGCATCCCCGCCTACGTCCCCGGGAAGCCCGCCCCCGCCGAATCGGCGAAGCTCTCGAGCAACGAATCGCCGTTCCCGCCGCTGCCGGCGATGCGGGACGCTGTCGTCGCCGAGGTCGACGGCCTCAACCGCTACCCCGACGCCGCTGCCGTCGCCCTGCGCACCTCCCTCGCCGAGAAGCACGGTGTGGACTGGACGCAGATCCACGTCTCCACCGGTGCCTCCTCCGTGCTCGGGGAGATCCTCCGCGCCGTCGCCGGCGCCGGTGACGAGGTCGTGTTCCCGTGGCGGTCCTTCGAGCTGTACCCGATCATCGTGCAGTCCCACGGCTGCGACCAGGTCCGCGTCCCGCTCACCGAGGACCACCGCATGGACCTCGACGCGATCGCGGACGCGATCACCGATCGCACCCGCCTGGTGTTCCTGTGCACGCCGAACAACCCGTCCGGTACCTGCGCCACCACCGAGGAGCTGCGGTCCTTCCTGCAGAGGATCCCGTCGGACATCGCGGTCTGCCTCGACGAGGCGTACGGCGAGTTCGCCGGCGACCTCCACCCCGATGCGGACGCCCTGTTCCGCGAGTTCGGCAACGTGGTGCGGCTGAAGACGTTCTCGAAGGTGCACGGCATCGCGGGGCTGCGCCTCGGCTACGCCATCGCCCACCCGAAGCTCGCCGCAGCCCTGGGCCTGGTGACGATGCCGTTCGCGGCGAACACCCTCGCGCAGGCCGCGGCCGTCGCCGCTCTCGAGCCCGCTGCTGCCGCTGAGCTGCAGGAACGGGTCGAGTTCGTCATCGCTGAGCGCCAGCGCATCGTGGAAGCGCTGGAGCTGGACCTCCCGGCCTGCGGCGGCAACTTCGTGTTCCTGCCGCTGGCGGAGCGGTCGGGTGAGTTCGCGGACTTCGCGCGGGAGCGCGGCCTCGTCGTCCGCGCCTACGGGACCGACGGGGCCCGCATCAGCATCGGCACCGCCGAGGAGAACGACCGGACGATCGCGGTGGTCGGCGAATGGTTCGCCTCAGCGCCCTCCGATAGTCTCATTCCGTGACTGTTTTTCGAACGAGCATCCCGCAGGCCCCGCAGGAGGAGCCCACGCTCCGCCTCCTGGAGGCCGACGGGACCCGGCATCCGCACGAGGAGCTGGATGCGGCCATCGCCGATGTGACCGCTGAGCAGATGCGCGGCTTCTACCGGGACATGGTGATGATCCGCGCCGCCGATCTCGAGGCGACGAACCTGCAGCGGCAGGGGCAGCTGGGCCTGTGGGCGAGCGCCCTGGGGCAGGAGGGCGCCCAGATCGGCGCCGGTCACGCCTGCCGCCCCCACGACTACCTGGTCCCCACGTACCGGGAGCACGGCATCGCGTGGGCGCGCGGCATCGAACCGTGGCGCCTGCTGGAGATGTTCCGCGGCGTCAGCCACCTCGGCTGGGATCCGAAGGCGCTGAAGACGCACCCGTACATGATCGTGCTCGGCTCGCAGGTGCCGCAGGGCGTCGGTTACGCCATGGGCATCAAACGCGACGGCCTCGTGGACACCGGCGACCCGGACAAGGACACGGCCGTGCTCACCCTGTTCGGCGACGGCGCGTCCTCCGAAGGCGAAGTGTCCGAGGGGTTCACGTGGGCGGCGTCGTTCCAGACCCCGACCGTGTTCTTCACCCAGAACAACCAGTGGGCGATCTCCGTGCCCACGTCCGTGCAGACCCGGGTGCCGCTCGCGCAGCGCTCCCGCGGGTGGGGGATCCCGTCGGCCCGCGTGGACGGCAACGACGTGCTCGGTGTCCTCGCCGCCACCCGCATCGCCATGGATGCGGCCCGCTCCGGCGGCGGCCCCCGCTTCATCGAAGCGGTCACGTACCGCATGGCGGCGCACACCACCAGTGATGACGCCACCCGTTACCGGCCCTCCGAGGAGGAGGAGTCGTGGCGGCAGAAGGACCCGATCAAGCGCCTCGGCGCCCACCTCGACTCCCTGGACGAGATCGATGACGACTTCGTGAAGTCCTGCGAGGCGGAGGGCCACGACCTCGCGATGGAGCTGCACCACCACATCCATGCGCTGCCGGACCCGGACCCGCGGGAGATGTTCGAGTACGTCTACGCCGAACCGCACCCCCTGATCGAGGAGGAGCGCGCCCAGTTCGAGGCGTTCCAGGCCCAGTTCGAGGAGGACGAGTGATGGTCGAGAAGCTCCCCATCGCCAAGGCGATCGGCCTCGGCCTGCGCGATGCCATGCGCGCCGACGACAAGGTCCTCATCATGGGCGAGGACGTGGGCCGCCTCGGCGGTGTCTTCCGCGTCACCGACGGCCTGTTCGACGAGTTCGGCGGCGATCGCGTGGTCGACACCCCGCTGAGCGAAGCGAGCATCATCGGCACCGCGATCGGGCTGGCGTTCCGCGGCTACCGCGCGAACTGCGAGATCCAGTTCGACGGCTTCGTGTTCCCCGCGTTCAACCAGATCACCACGCAGCTGGCGAAGATGCACAACCGCACCGAGGGCCGTGTGCGGGTCCCCGTGGTCATCCGCATCCCCTACGGCGGCGCGATCGGTGCGGTCGAGCACCATTCGGAGTCGCCGGAGGCGTACTTCACGCACACGGCGGGGCTGCGCGTCATCACCCCGTCCACCGCGAACGACGCCTACTGGATGACCCGCCAGGCCATCGAATGCGAGGACCCCGTCATCGTGTTCGAACCCAAGCGCCACTACTGGCTGCGCGGCGAGGTCGACCTCGACCACGCCCCGGAGGAGTCGGCGTTCCAGGCACGAATCGCCCGCCCCGGTGAGGACGCCACCGTGGTCGCGTGGGGGCCGACGGTCTCCACCGCCTTGGAAGCGGCCGCGCTCGCCGAGGAGGAGGGCCGCAGTGTGGAGGTGATCGACCTGCGGTCGCTGAACCCCATCGACATGCCCACCGTCATCGAGTCCGTGCAGCGGACGGGCCGGCTCGTGGTGGTCCATGAGGCGCCGGTGTTCGGCGGACTCGGCGGTGAGATCGCCGCGCGCGTCACCGAGCAGTGCTTCTACCACCTGGAGGCGCCCGTGCAGCGCGTGGGCGGCTGCTCCACGCCCTACCCGCCGGCACGGATGGAGCGCCACTACCTGCCGGACGCCGAACGCGTCCTCGACGCCGTCACCGCAAGCTTCGCGTACTGAGAGGGACCGCTATGAGCGACATCGTCACCGTTCAGCTGAACGACCCGGGCGAAGGCCTGACCGAGGCCGAGATCATCGAGATCCGCGTCCAGGTGGGCGACCGGGTCGAGATCAACGACCCCATCGTCACGGTGGAGACCGCGAAGAGCGCGGTGGAGCTGCCCTCGCACGTGGCGGGCACCGTCGCTGCGATCCACGTCGCCGTCGGCCAGGAGGTCCCCGTCGGCGATCCGCTGCTGGACATCGACACCAGCGGGGGAGGGGCCGACGGATCCGCCCCCGCCAGCGGTGCCGACGCCTCGGCCGCCGACGCTGACGCCGGCTCCGCAGCTGGCGCCGTCGCTGGTGAGGCCCCTGCGGGTGCGCAGGCCGCCGCCGAGACCGGCGGTGACGACGCGGCCGCCGCAGCGGAGGAGCCGAAGACCCTCGTCGGGTACGGCGCCGCCGCTCCCACCGCCCGCCGGCGCCGCCGCACCGCCCCCAGCGGTGATGACCAGAAGCAGGTGCCGATCGACCGCATCCTCGCCAAACCGCCCGTGCGGAAGATGGCGAAGGACCTCGGCGTGGCGCTGCACGACGTCCTCGCCACCGGTCCCGGCGGCACCGTCACCCGCGAGGACGTCCTCGCCGCCAGCCAGCGCGCCCTCGACGGCGACTTCTTCCCCGATGACGCCCCGCAGGCCCCCGAGGACCTGTCCGGGTCGATGAAGGCGCCCCGCAGTCAGCCGTTCCCCGGCGTCACCAGCGACGACTCCACCACCCGCGTCCCGATCCGGTCGGTCCGCAAGCGCACTGCTGAAGCCATGGTGTCCTCCGCGTTCACCGCGCCGCACGTCACTGTGTTCAACGAAGTGGACATGACCGAGACGATGGAGCTGATCGCTCAGCTGAAGGCGTCCCGCGAATGGTCCGACATCCACGTCTCCCCGCTCGCGGTCCTCGCCCGCGCCGTGCTCGTGGCGATCCGCCGCAACCCGGAGGTCAACGCCTCCTGGGACGAGGACGCGCAGGAGATCGTCTACAAGCACTTCGTGAACCTCGGCATCGCCGCCGCCACCCCGCGCGGCCTCATCGTGCCGAACATCAAGGATGCGCACCTGATGACCCTGAAGGAGCTGGCGCAGTCCATCACGGAGCTCGCGCAGACCGCCCGCGCCGGCAAGACCACGCTGTCCGCCACCCGCGGCGGCACCATCACCATCACGAACTTCGGTGTGTTCGGCATCGACTCCGGCACCCCGATCCTCAACCCCGGGGAGTCGGTGATCGTCGGCTTCGGTGCGATCAAGGAGAAGCCGTGGGTGGTGGACGGCCGGATCGAGCCCCGGAGGATCTGTCAGCTCGCCGTCAGCTTCGACCACCGCCTCATCGACGGTGCGCTCGGCTCCGAACTGCTGCGCGACATCTCCGCCGTCCTCGAACGCCCCCAGCTGGGCCTGGTCTGGGGCTGAGGCATGACCGAACAGTCGTCACGCCGCTCCGACCTGATGCACACGGCGGAGTTCCACGCCGTCACCAGCGCGGACCTCGCCGATGACCGCCCCGCCGAGGCGCCCGAACCCGGCGCTGGGCTGACCGCCCTGCTCGTCGGCGTCGGCGGTGCCCTCGGCGCCGCGATGCGCTGGTCCCTCGAACTGCTCTACCCGTTCTCCGTCACGCCGACGCTCGCGGAGATCCCCGTCGCGACCCTCAGCGCGAATGTCATCGGCTGCCTGGTCGCCGGCCTCATCGCCGGTGTCCTGGACGCGCGCCCCGACACCCCCGGGTGGGTGCGGCCGCTGACAGTCGTCGGGTTCTGCGGCGGCTTCACCTCCCTGTCCACGTTCATCATCGGCGTCGGCTCCATCATCGGCGGTCACGCCGCCCTGGTGGCACTGGAGTACGCGTTCCTCACCGTCGGCCTGGTCGTCCTCTCGGTCGTGTTCGGCTTCGTCGTGGGCCGCGCCGGAGCGAAGAGGAGGGTCGCATGATGCCCCTGGCGATGGTCATGCTCGGCGGCGGCCTCGGCGCGCTCGCCCGCTGGTCGCTCACTCTCATCGACCGCGACACCGACGATGAGCGCATCCTGCTCGACTTCCCGTGGGCGACGTTCAGCGCGAACGTCCTCGCCTCCTTCGTGCTCGGCGTGGTGGTGAGGATCCTCGGCTCCTCCACCGACCCGCTGAAGGAATCGCTCCTGCTGCTGCTCGCCACCGGCTTCTGCGGCGGCATGTCCACCATGAGCACGTTTGCGCTCGAGCTGCTGATGCTGGTGCGCCGCTCCTCCACCGTCACCGCTGTGGGGTACCTGACCCTGTCGATGGGCTGTGCGATGGCGGCGTTCTGGGTGGGCACTATGTTGGTCCCATGATCGTCCTCGCCGCCGCTCTGATCCTGGCGCTCGCCGTATCCGCGGCGGGCGCTCTGTTCGCCGAGGGCAGCGCCGCGGTCCTGTTCGACGCCGCCGGCCCCCTCACCCAGTACGGTCTGCCGCTGGTCGGCACCGTGGTGGACACCGCCATGCTGCTGGTGCTCGGCGGCTGCGTCCTCGCCGCGTGGATCCTGCCCGCTGCGGCACCCGTCGGCCCTCAGCGCACCCGCATCCTGCAGATCGTCGCCGGCGCCGCCGTCGTGTGGACCCTCGGGGACATCGCCCACCTGCTGCTGTCCTACTCCCTCGCCACCGGGCAGTCCCTCGGATCCGGCCGCTTCGGCTCCGACCTGCCGGTCTACCTCGCCTCCGACCTCGGCCGCTGGCTCATCGTCGGCATCCTCCTCGCTGCTGCCGCCAGCGTCACCGCCCTCACCGGCACCAGCCGCAGCACCGCCGTCATCACCGGCGCCCTCGCGGCCCTGGCCCTGTTCGGCAAGGCCATGACCGGCCACGCCTCCGGCGGCTCCGACCACGAGACCGCCACCAGCTCCCTGCTGTTCCACCTCGCCGCGGTCGCCGTCTGGGTGGGGCCACTGCTGCTCCTGCAGCTCATCCGCGTGGACGATGCCGCCCTGCGCGCCCGCATCATCCGGCGCTTCTCCGCCGTCGCCCTGATCGCCTGGACGGTCCTCGCCCTCTCCGGTGTGTGGGCGCTCTGGGTGCGGATCACCTCCGTCAACGACCTGGTGGCGGCCCCGTACGGGCAGCTCGCCACCGGCAAGATCCTGCTGCTGCTCGTGCTCGGGGCAGCCGGCTGGGGGCAGCGCCGCCTCATCGCCCAGCGGGCCGACGGGTTCATCGCCCTGGCCCGGCTCGAGGCCGTGCTGATGATGCTCGCGGTCGGCCTCGGCGCCGCCATGAGCTCCTCCCCGCCGCCCGCCCCCGAAGCGGAGGTCGTGCCCGGCCCGGCGGGCCTGCTCACCGGGTTCCCGCTGCCGCCGAACCCGCAGTGGGGGATCCTCACCGAGCTGCGGCCGGACGTGTTCGCGATCTTCACCGCCGGCATCCTCATCGCCGTATGGCTGTGGGCGGACCTTCCGCACCGCCGAACCCTCGTCACCGCAATGGTCCTGTTCGCGCTGATCCAGTCCAGCAGCATCGCCGTGTACGGCAAGGTCCTGTTCTCCGCGCACCTCATTCAGCACCTGGTGCTGCTGGCCGCCGTCGGCCTGCCCCTGTCGCGCCTGCTGCCGTCGGCGTGGATCGCACGGATCACCGGGCGGCGCCGCTGGGTCCTCACCGCGGCGCCGCTGGCGATCATGGTCCTCTGGTACCACTGGCCGGCCGCGCTGTGGGCAGCGCTGGACACCCACACCGCGCACCTGGCGATGGTCCTCTCCGCCGTCGTCGCCGGTGTCATCTGGGGCGCCGTGTCACGGGCATGGGCCCCGTCGGTCCTCATCCTCCCGGCGCTGTTCGCCGCATGGGGCTTCGCGCTCACCATCAGCGACCGCGTGCTCGCGCCCTCCTGGTTCGGCGCCACCGGCCGCACCTGGCTGGCCGACGCGCTCGCAGATCAGCGAAGCGCCGCACTGGCCCTCGTGACCGGTGCGGCGCTCATCGCGATCGTGCAGGTGCTTCAGCGGCGCACGCGGCCCCGCGCGAAGATCGACCGGGCCTGATCCAGGCCCTCCTCGAGGCCGGCGCGGGACGACGTCCGCACGCGCGCGAACTCCTCGGCTGCGGCCGGGTCGATCGCCTGGGCGCGCAGCTGCAGGGCAGCGATCTCCGCCTGCGACTGCAGCAGCGGGATCGTGCCCGTGGTGGCGCTGACCTGGCCGAGGACCGCAAGGTCTCCGCGGTCGCGGGGGAACGTGTCGAGGTACATGTCCGCGGTCAGCGCT
This sequence comes from Helcobacillus sp. ACRRO, assembly GCF_022347125.1. Classification (NCBI taxonomy): domain Bacteria; kingdom Bacillati; phylum Actinomycetota; class Actinomycetes; order Micrococcales; family Dermabacteraceae; genus Helcobacillus; species Helcobacillus sp. ACRRO. Next base: position 5,958 of record NZ_JAKRNG010000023.1, on the reverse strand, counting down.
GGGTCGATGACATCCACCCCGGCTTCGTGGCCGGTCGCGAACACGACCAGGTCGAACGACTCCAGCGGCAGGTGGCGGCCGTCGAGTGCGAGGGCGATGCGGTGGTCCCGCACCAGCGGCAGCAGCTCATCGGACACCACCGGTTCGGACTCCAGCAGCGGCGTGGACGGCAGCGGCAGACCCGCCGCCTCCTGGTCGCCCTGCAGAGCGGACACCGCCTTCGCCGCGATCTTCTCGTTGAGGCGGCCGAGGAACCCGGGCTTCGCCGAAGCGATCGCATCCGCCGGGACGGGGCCGATCGAGCGGGGCACCACCCAGCGGCGCTCCTCCCACAGCATCGTGATGCGGCGGTCCGGGTCTCCAGCGAGATCCACGGCGACATCGGCGGCGGACTGCGTGGAGCCCACCACGAGGACGCGACCCTCCGGGGTCTGCTCGGAGCCGGCGTAATCATCGGAGTGGATCCAGCGGACACCCGCGTCCTCCACATCCCAGCGCAGCTGGGTGGGCAGGATGCGGCGCGTCGACGCCCCGGTGGCGACGATGACCGCGCTGTACGGGCGGACCTCACCGGTGGAGAACTCCACCTCCCACAGCCCCTCCTTCAGCGAGCGAGCGGAGCGCACCTGCGTGTTCGGCTCGAACTCCTCGGACAGGTCCGCGTGCGCCACGAACGCCCGCAGGTACATGCCGTACTGCTCCGCGGTCGGGAACGTCGGGAAGGAGACGGGCATGCGCAGGCCGTCGAACTCCGTCATCGACTTCGAGGAGTGCATCCGCATGCCGGGCCATGCCGGGGCGTCGGGCGCCTCGGTGCACCACACGCCGCCCACCTGAGGGCGACCGTCGACCAGATCGAACGGGAGGCCGGCCCGCTTCAGATAGGACGCGGCGGCCAGGCCCGCGGGGCCGGCGCCGATCACGAGCGTCTTCTTGGGCATAGGGAAAACCTTCCGTGCAGAGGCTGAGCTGAAGCCATCCTAAACGGGCGCCCCTGTCATGTTCCTTCACGGACCTCGACCCGCTCGCGCCTGCGCTGCGAGGATCGCTCCATGACCCACAAGTTCAGCACCCTCGCCATCCACGCAGGCCAGACCCCTGATTCCGATCACGGCTCCCGCGCCCTGCCCATCCATCAGACCACCAGCTACGTGTTCCCCGACCAGAACACCGCCGCCGCTCGCTTCGCCCTCGCCGAACCGGGCCAGATCTACACCCGCATCACCAACCCCACCCAGGGCACCGTGGAGGACCGCATCGCCGCCCTCGAGGGCGGAGCGGCCGGCCTCCTCGTCGCCTCCGGGCAGGCCGCCATCACGTTCGCCGTGCTCAACGTCGCCCGCGCCGGCGACTCGATCGTCGCGTCCCCGTCGCTGTACGGCGGCACCGCGAATCTCTTCACCCACACTCTGCAGCGGCTCGGCATCACCACCCACTGGGTGCAGAACCCGTCGGACCCCGAGTCCTGGCGCGCCGCAGCGGACGAGACCACGAAGCTGTTCTTCGGTGAGACGATCCCCAACCCGAAGCACGACATCCTCGACATCCGCGCCGTCGCCGACACCGCCCACGACATCGGCGTCCCCCTCATCGTGGACAACACGGTCGCCACCCCCTACCTGCTGCGCCCCCTCGAGCACGGCGCGGACGTGGTCATCCACTCCGCCACGAAGTTCCTCGGCGGCCACGGCACCGCCATCGCCGGCGCCATCGTCGACGGCGGCACCTTCGACTTCACCGCCCACGGCGAGAAGTTCCCGAACTTCACCGAACCGGACGAGTCCTACAACGGGCTGCGCTTCGCAGACGTCCCCGCGCCGTTCGCGAGCCGCGCCCGCGCGCAGCTGCTGCGCGACATCGGCGCCGCCGTCTCCCCGTTCAACGCGTTCCTCATCGCCCAGGGCATCGAGACGCTGCCGCTGCGCCTGGACCGGCATGTGGAGAACGCCCGCGCCGTCGCCGAGCACCTGGAGGGCCATGCGGGCGTGAAGTCCGTGACCTGGGCGTCGCTGGACTCCTCCCCGTACAAGGAGCTCGCGGACCGGTACGTCCCCAAGGGCGCCGGTGCGGTCCTCGGGTTCGAACTGGAGGGCGGCCTCGAGCAGGCCGCCGCGTTCGTCAACGCCCTGGAGCTGTTCTCCAACCTGGCGAACATCGGCGATGTCCGCTCCCTTGTGGTGCATCCCGCCTCCACCACCCACTCCCAGCTGACCGCTGAGGAGCTGGAGGCGCTCGGCATCTCGTCCTCGTTCATCCGCCTGTCCGTGGGGCTGGAGGACATCGACGACATCATCGCGGACCTGGAGAGGGGGTTCGCGGCCGTGGGCGCCTAGAGTGGAGGGATGCTCCCCGATTTCACGCCCCGAGCCCTCGTCTTCGACTGCGACGGCCTGCTGCTGGACACGGAGTCCCTGTGGAACCGCACCCAGCAGGCCGTCCTCGCCGATTACGGCACCACTCTCACCGACGAGCAGGAGGCCGCCATCATGGGCACCACCCTGCACGACACGGCCACGATCATCGCCGGTGCAGCCGGCCGCTCCGTCGAGCAGGTGAAGAGCGATGTGTCCGAGCACTTCACCCGGTCCCTGCACGGCAGCATCGAGGTGATGCCCGGTGCCCGCGAGCTTCTCGCCTCCCTGCACGGCCGCATCCCGATGGCAGTCGCATCCAACTCGTCCCCGGACGAACTGCAGCTGAAGCTGGAGGAGGGCGGCCTGATCGGCTTCTTCGACTCCCTGCACTCCGCCGGCAGTGTGGAGCGGCCGAAGCCCGCCCCGGACATGTACCTCGCCGCGGCCCGCGACCTCGGGGTCGAACCGGAGCACTGCCTCGCGTTCGAGGACTCACCCGTCGGCGGCCGCGCCGCGAAGGCCGCCGGCATGCGCCTGGTCGGCATCCCCTCCACCGCGCTGCCCGTGGACGTCGCCGACGTGCAGGTGCAGTCGCTGTGCGACCCCAGGCTGATCGAGTACCTCGCCGATAGGCTGGGCGCTGTTCCTTTCACCGCCGAGGAGACCCCTGATCATGACTGACACCCTCGCCACGCCCGAGCGGCCCGACGCCCCGGAGCTGCGCGGCCGCTCCTGGCTGAACACCGGCGGCGCCGCCCTCACCCTCGATGACCTCCGCGGCAAGGTCGTGGTGCTGGACTTCTGGACGTTCTGCTGCGTGAACTGCCTGCACGTCCTGGACGAACTGCGTCCCCTGGAGGAGGAGTTCGGAGACGTCGCCGTGGTGGTCGGCGTGCACTCCCCGAAGTTCGAGTTCGAACGCGACCCGGACGCCCTGGCCGCCAACTGCGAGCGGTACGACGTCCACCACCCCGTCCTCGACGACCCGGAGCTGCGCACCTGGACCGCGTACGGCGCGAAGGCATGGCCCACCCTGATCGTGCTGGACACCCACGGCCGCATCGCCGCGTCCATGTCCGGTGAGGGCCACCGCGAGAACCTCCGCGGCATCATCGAGCGCCTCGCCGCCGAAGGCAAGAGCGACGGCTCCCTGCGCCGCGGCCCGGCCCCCACCGTCATCGAGGAGCGGGAGCTGCAGCCGCTGCGGTTCCCCTCGAAGGCGGTCCGCCTCAACGACGGCCGCTGGGCCGTCTCCGATGCCGGCCAGCACCGCGTGGTCATCACCGAAGCGGACGGCTCCACGGTCTCCGAGGTCATCGGCACCGGTCAGCGCGGCTGGGCCGACGGGGAGGCCGGCGAGGCCCAGTTCGCCGAACCGAACGGCATTGCCGTGCTGCCGCCCGAGGTCGCCGACGAGTGCGGCTACGACCTCGTCGTCGCGGACACCGCGAACCACCGTCTGCGCGGCATCGCCCTGGGCCATGCCCGCCTGCTGCGCTCCCGCACCGCGTCCGTGGTGCGCTCCCTCGCCGGCACGGGCCGCCAGTGGATGCAGGGGGAGCCGCTGGCGTCGTTCTCCGGCAGCCCGCTGGCGTTCAGCCTCTCCACCCCGTGGGACCTGCAGTACGATCCGGTGTCCCGCCAGGTGCTGATCACCATGGCCGGCATCCACCAGCTGTGGGCGTACACCCCGGCCGTGGTCGACGACAACGGCGAGTTCGGCGACACCGGCGCCATCGGCGTCATCGCCGGCACCACCCAGGAGGGCTCCGTGGACGGCCCCCTGCACGACTCCTGGTGGGCGCAGCCGTCCGGCATCACCGTGGACGGCTCCGGCTCCCTGTTCGTTGCGGATTCCGAGACCTCCGCCATCCGCATGGTCGACCATGAGCGCCAGGCCGTCACCACCCTCGCGGGTGCTGGCCTGTTCGACTTCGGATACGTGGACGGCCCGCTGGAGACGGCGCGCTTCCAGCACCCGCTGGGCATCACTGTCATGACCGATGGCCGCATCGCCGTGGCGGACACGTACAACGGCGCGATCCGGATCGTGGATCCGTCGCAGGACTCCGTGGTGACGATCGCGACGGGCCTGAACGAACCGTCGGATGTGCAGAACGCCGACCCGATCGACGGGGTCGCGCAGCTGATGGTGGTGGAGTCCGGTGCGCACCGCATCAACTGGATCTCCGCCGCCCCCGCCGCAGAGCAGCACATCGACACGGGCGCGCAGGAGACGCAGCGTCCCGTCACAGATGTCCCGGCCGACGGGCGCCTGCGCGTAGACGTGCTCTTCACCCCGCCGGAGGGCCACAAACTGGATGACTCCTACGGCCCGGCCACCAAGGTGTCGATCACGACGACACCGCCCGAGATGCTGCTCAGCGGCGGCGGTGACAGCACGGACCTGTCCCGCACGATCGAACTGGACCCGTCGATCCCGGAGGGTGTTCTGCATGTGAACGCCCGCGCCGCCAGCTGCGACGCGGACCCGGCGAACGAGTTCCCCGCCTGCCACATGCACCAGCAGGACTGGGGTGTGCCGATCGCGCTGGCCGACGGGGCCCCTGACCACCTCGACCTCTCACTGCTTGGATGATGCCCGACTTCTCGCTCGGAACTGATGTCCTCTGGTCCCTGATCGCGCTGGCCGTGGTGTCGGCGGCGCTGATCGTGGTGCCGCTGGTGCTGGAGCGCCGCGGCGCGGCCCGTCCCGATTCCACGCTGCGGCTGGCGCTCGCGGACCTGCTGAACGCAGCCGCTCGTCCCGCGCTCATCGGTGGCGTCATCATCGCGGTGCTGCTGCTGGTGGTGCCCGGCGGGATGGACGTGCGGTTCATCCGCGCGGGTGCTCTGCTCGTCGGCATCCTGGTGGGTGTGCTCACCACCTGGCGGATGATCACCCCGCTGGCGTCGGCGGTCCCGCCCGTGGACGCCGCCGATGCACCTGAACCCGGCTCCGGCGAGCCGGGCACCGCGGCCGCGGAGACGGCAGCGCCGGACACGTCAGCACTGGGTGCTGCCGGTCTGCTCACCGCGATCGCCGTGTTCCTGCTGCAGGCGAGCGCGGGCATCCCGCTGATCACCGCGGCGGGCGGCCTCGCCCTGTTCCTCGCCGCCCTGCAGGCGGTGCGGTCGGTGACGGGCGTCGGAGCGATCAGCGCCCACCTGCTGGTGGGGGTCCTGGAGCGCGAAGAAAAGGTCGCGCCCGGCGCCTCCGCGGAGCGGGCCGACGCCGCACTCGACCGCGCGTCCGGCACCCTCCTGCGGGCCGTCCTCGCGCTGCTGCTGCCGGGTGCTGTGATCACTGCCGGCGGCCCCCTCATCGGTGTGCACGCCGTCATCCTCGGCCTCATCGGTGTGATCGCGATCCAGGTGGCGGCTGTCCTGCCGCACCTGCTGGGCCGCCTGTTCCCGCAGTCGGCGGTTCTGCGCACCGCGATCGGTGCCGGGATCCCGCTGGCCGGCCTCATCGCCGGACTGGTGCTGTGGCTGCCGAGCCGGTACTCCCAGCTGCGGATGGCGCAGGCCGGGCACGGCTTCTACGACGATCCGCTGCTGCTGTCGATGTTCGTCTCCCCGAACCCCGACGGGTCCCCGCCCT
>NZ_JAKRNG010000022.1:0-45629 GCF_022347125.1 Helcobacillus sp. ACRRO | reverse complement strand
GTCGGCTGGGGGCGGGCGGTGGTGCCGGTGCTCATGCGGCGAGTGTAGTGCGCACCCACGCGTCGGCGTCGCGGATCGCGCGCTCCAGGTCCAGGCCCTCGGCCTTCCGAGCCCCGCCGATCACTTCGGCGCCGAGCGCCTCAGCGCCGATCGCCTCACCGAGTGCGCCGACGGGGTCCGCGGCCTCCTGCCCGGCGCACAGCACCACGGTGTCCACATCCAGCACCTGCTCGGCGCCGTCGCGATCGGTGAAGGAGAACCCGTCGGCCCCCACAGCGCCGTAGGTGACGCCCGTGTGGCCGATGACGCCGCCGCGCCTGAGGGCGGCGCGGTGGATCCACCCGGTGGTGGCGCCGAGGCGTGACCCGATCTTGTGGGCGGACCGCTGCAGCAGGTGGACCTCGTCGGCGCGCTCGGCGAGCAGCTGCGCGACGTCCACGCCGATCCCGCCGCCGCCCACGATCGCGACCCGGCCTCCGACGGGTGCCCCCGCGAACACGTCCGCGTAGGTGATGACGTCCGGGCCCGCATCGGGGTGGACGGGGATCTGGGGGTCGCGCGGCCGCACCCCGATCGCCAGCGCCACGCGGTCCGCGCCGACGCCCGCGATGTCCTCGGCGGTGAATCGGCGGCCGAGGCGGACGTTCACGCGGCCGCGGGCCAGGCGCTCCCGCCAGGAGTCCAGCAGCAGTGAGTAGTCCTCCTTGCCGGGGATGCGCGCCGCCCACGCGAGCTGCCCGCCGATCTCGGCGGAGGAGTCCACGAGGGTGACCTCGTGTCCGGCCTCCGCTGCGAGGCACGCGGTCTCCAGGCCCGCCGGGCCCGCCCCCACCACGAGGATCCGCTGCGCCTGGGCGGCGCGCGGCATGATCGGCAGCTGCAGTTCGCGGCCGGCGCGCGGGTTCACCACGCAGCCGGCGGGGCGGCCGGTGAAGATGCGGTCCAGGCACGCCTGGTTGCAGGAGATGCACGGCGTGACGACCGGGGAGTCGGCGGGTGCGGACTCGTCGCGCGGGCCGCCGGGCGCGTCGGCCTGCGCGCGCCATTTCTGCACCAGTCGGGCGTCGGCGAGGAACGGGCGCGCCAGCATCACCCCTTCCACCCCGGTTGCGGCGATGGCGCGCTCAGCATCGGCAAGGGTGTGCAGGCGGTTCGAGGCGATCACCGGCACCGCGCCGTCGATCGCCGCCGCGAGGTCCGCCGCCAGCGGTGCGAACTGCCCGCGCGGCACGCATGTCGCGATCGTCGGCACCCGCGACTCGTGCCAGCCGATCCCGGACATCAGCAGGTCCGCGCCGGCCTCCACCACGCCTCGCGCGAGGGCGTGGATGTCGTGGGTCTCCTGGGCGCCGGGTACGAGGTCCGCGAGCGAGATCCGGTACGACAGCAGCGGCTCAGGCCCGATCGATGCGCGCACCCGTCGGACCACTTCCAACGCGAACCGCCGGCGGGCCTCGGCGCTGCCGCCCCACGCATCGTCGCGGCGGTTCGTGGCGGGCGCGAGGAACTGGTTGATCAGGTAGCCCTCGGACCCCATCACCTCGACGCCGTCGTAGCCCGCCTCGATCGCGAGGGCGGCGGCGCGGCCGAAGTCCTCGATGGTCTGCTCCACCTCGGCCGCGGTGAGGGCGCGGACGGGCGCGGGGCTGATGGGGGAGTCCACGGCCGACGGGCCCACCGGCTCACCGTGCGCGGCGTACCGCCCGGCGTGCAGGAGCTGCAGGACGATCCGGGCCTCCGGGTTCGCGGCGTGCACCGCGTCGGTGACGGTGCGGTGCTGGGGGAGCTGGTCCGCTGAGTCGAGCCGGGCACCGCCGGATGTGAGGGCACCGGCGGCGTTGGGGGAGATGCCGCCGGTGACGATGAGGCCAGCGCCGCCAGCGGCGCGCTCCGCATAGAACGCCGCCAGGGCTGGAGCGCCGCGGGGATCGTCCTCGAAGCCGAGGTGCATGGATCCCATGACGATGCGGTGCGGCAGACGGGTGCGGCCCGCCTGCAGCGGTGCGAAGAGATCGGAAGACATACCGCGAGTTTAGTGGTACTGCCAGTATTGGGTAATGGTTTCGGGGAATCGGGCCGAGGCGGCACCCGTCGGCGTCAGGAGGACAGCCTGCTCAGACGCACCCGCATCCGCCGACTCACCTGATTCAGGCCCGCCACCTGCGCGGTGATCCCCGCCCTCCGGTACTTCTCGATCACCGAATCCAGCGCCGCGACAGTCGACGCATCCCAGATATGCGCCTCCGACATGTCGATCACGACCGACGCCGGATCCCGCGCGTACTCGAACTGCGCGAACAGGTCGTTCGAGGAGGCGAAGAACAGCTCCCCGCGCACGGAGTACCGCACCTCCCGCTCCGACACCTCCTCGCGCTCCACCGTCACCACATGCGCCACCCGGCGGACGAACAGGATGCACGCCAGCACGATCCCGGCGCCCACACCGATCGCCAGATTGCTCGTGACCACCGTCGCCGCGACGGTCACCAGCATGACCGCCAGCTCGCTGCGCGGCATCATCCGCAGAGTCCGCGGCGCCACCGAATGCCAGTCGAACGTCGTCACCGCGACGACCACCATCACCGCCACCAGTGCCACCATCGGAATCTCGGCCACCACACCGCCCAGCGACACCGTCAGCACCAGCAGGAACACCCCGGCCAGTGCAGTTGAGATGCGGGTGCGAGCTCCGGAAGCGCGCACATTCACCATCGTCTGCCCGATCATCGCGCAGCCGCCCATGCCGCCGAACAGCCCACCGAGCACCGTCGCTGCACCCAGGCCCCACGATTCACGTGTCTTGTCCGACCCGGTGTCCGTGATGTCATCCACCAGCGTCGCCGTCAGCAGGGTCTCCAGCAGGCCCACGAAAGCCACCCCCACCGCGTACGGCAGGATGACCCGAAGCGTCTCCAGGTCGAACGGCACGTCCGGGATCAGCAGCTGCGGCAGCGAATCCGGCAGCGCGCCCTTGTCACCCACGGTCGGCACATGGGTCAGCCCCATCCCCACCGTCACCAGCGTCAGCACCACCACCGTCACCAGCGGCGCCGGCACCGACCGGGTCAGCCGCGGCAGCAGCACCATGATCGCCAGGCCCGCAGCCAGCAGCGGATACACCACCCACGTCACGCCGATCAGCTCATGCATCTGCGCCATGAAGATCAGGATCGCGAGCGCATTCACGAAGCCCACCATCACCTGGCGGGGGATGAACCGCATCAGCTGCGCCACCCCGAACAGGCCCATCACGATCTGCAGAACACCCGCCAGCAGGATCGTCGCAATCAGGTACTGGACACCGTGCTCCCGCACCAGCGGCGCGATCACCAGCGCCACCGACCCCGCCGCGGCCGTGATCATCGCCGGCCGGCCGCCCAGAACAGCGATCGCAACCGCCATCACGAACGAGGTGAACAGTCCCATCCGCGGATCCACCCCCGCGATGATGGAGAACGAGATGACCTCCGGGATCAGTGCCAGCGCCGTCACCAGGCCACCCACCACCTCCACCAGCAGCATGCGCGGACTGCGCACAGCCCGCACCCACGACTGACGCTGCTCAGGGGTGAGCGAGGGCGCCTGCGGCGCGGGGACGGAAGCAGTGGACACGCAGAATCCTCCAGAGCTCGAGGGATCGGCCGACGGGAGCAGTCCACCTTATCGGCGGCAGCGACCTGCCGTAGGGTGAGATGCATGACGGACAACGCCCTGACGCCGATCGCAGCCACCGCCGACATCGCCGCCGACCCCGCCACCATCTTCGAGCTCATCGCCGACCCCGCCCAGCAGCCCACCTGGGACGGCAACGACAACCTCGCCGAGGCAGGCGTCGGCCAGCGCATCACCGCCGACGGCCAGGCCTTCACCATGCGCCTCACCACCGGCGCCGACCGCGAGAACCGCATCACCGCGTTCGAGGAGGGGCGCCTCATCGAATGGGCGCCCGGCGAAGTCGGCGGGGAACCGTTCGGGCAGCGCTGGCGGTGGGAGCTCACCCCGATCCTGGACGCCGACGGGCGCGAGAGCGCCACCCGGGTCACCCACACCTACGACCCGACCCGCCTCGATCCCGCCACCTCCGCGGAGCGTCGGCTCCGCCGCGCCGCCGCCACCACCGAGGAGATGCTCGCCGCCTCCATCGCGCGGCTGCGCCGCGTCGCCGAAGGCACAGGCTCCGCTGACCAGGGCACGGGCGGCGAATGACCCGCCTGAGCGCGGACGTGCCCCGGCCCGCCGCCATCGCCACCGACCTCGACGGCACCCTCCTGCGCGCCGACGGCACCGTCTCCGACCGCACCCGCGACGCCTTCCACGCCGCCTGGGACCACGGTCTCCACACCGTCCTCGTCACCGCCCGGCCGCCCCGCTGGGTGGACCGCCTCGCCGACCTCGCCGGCAGTCACGGCACCATCTACTGCGCCAACGGCGCCTTCACCTACGACCCGAACAGCGGCACCGTCACCGAGAACTTCGGCTTCGAACCCGACCTGCTGCAGTCCATCATTCAGGACCTCTCCACCGTGGACGGCATCGCCATGAGCGCCGAACTGCCCTCCGGTTTCTGGCGCCAGGCGGCCTACCCCTCCACTCCGCCCGACGGGCAGACCGACGAGGACGGCGGCATCGTCGCGCCGCTGGAGGACATCACCGAGGTCGCCGGCAAGCTCCTCGCCCGCTGCGACCGCCTCGACCCCGCCGCGTTCCACCGCCGCATCGAGGAGCTCGTGGGGGACCGGGCCGCGCTGCACGTCTCCACGTCCGACGGCCTCGCCGAACTCGCCCCGCTCGGCGTCAGCAAATCCGAAGCGCTCGGCCGCTTCGTGCGGGTCATGGAGATGACAGCCTCGGACGTGTGGGCGTTCGGCGACATGCCCAACGACATCCCCATGCTCACCTGGGCCGGGATGGGCATCGCCGTGGCGAACGCCCACCCCGATGTCCTCGCCGTGGCCGATGGGGTCACGGCGTCCAACGATGAGGACGGCGTGGCACAGGCGATCGAGCAGGTGCTGCGCGGCTGAGCCGCGACCCATGACCTCGCGCCGGACCAGGCCGTGGCCGGGCCAGGGCCGGGCCGGGCGCAGGAGCGAGATGTGCAAAAAACGACCGAAATCCGCCTTCTGGCCCGGTTCTGCGGCTGGCAGGGCGGTTTCACTCCATGATCTGCACACCCCGGCCGGACTCCGGCTGCCACTCGGCGGGGGAGTCGTCCACCATCTCCGGCGGGAGGCTGAACTCGCCGGTCGGCAGGCGGCCGCCGCTCACCTCGCCCGCGAGCGGCTCGGTGCTGGCGCCCGCGGCGGGCTGTGCAGCCCGGGCAACCCGCGCAGCCCGTGCCTCGCGGCGGCGGGCGCGCCGCTCCGCCCGCGTCTCCGGCGTCCCCGCACGTGCAGCGCGCACATCGCCCCACTTCACCAGGGCAATGCCGATCAGGATGAACACACCGCCCACAAGCTGGATCGACGTCGGCAGCTCACCCAGCACGAACCACGCGGCGAGCGCCGCCAGCGGCACCTCCACCAGATTCACGAACGCGCCCACCGTTGCGCCCACGAGGCGCAGGCCGAGGATGCCGAACCCGTACGCGACGATCGTGAACAGCACGAGCATCGCGAGCGGCCACAGCCAGCTCATGGTGCGGCCCGCGAACACCACATCAGCCGTGCGGAACACCGCCGGCATAACCCCCAGCAGGTTCAGCGCCGCGATCACCACCGCGCCGATCGTCATCCCCAGTCCCGTGAACGCGAACGGCGGCAGGCTGATGCTCGACTGAGACGACACGAGGAAGTAGATGGCGAGGCACACCGCGGCGAGCAGCGCCATCACCACACCGAACCCGGTCAGGTGCGCCCCGCGGAAGTCCAGCACCAGCACCACACCGGCCATGGACACGATCACGCCGAGGAACGTCAGCGCCACCGGCCGCACCTTGGTGGCGGCCCACAGGTAGAAGACGATCATGATCGGCGCGGTCATCTCCAGCAGCAGCGCGACCGTCACGGTCAGCTCCTGCACCGCCACGAAGTAGAACCCCTGGCAGCCCGCCATCGCGGCGAGGCCGTAGATGAGGACGGTGCGCCAATGCTCGCGGACCTCGCCCCACCGGCCCCGCATCTGCCACAGGGTCGGCGCCGCGAGGAGGAGGGATGCGCCGGTGAGGCGCACGAACGCGACCGACCCGGGGGTCCAGCCGGTGGCGTACATCGTCTTGGCGACCGCTCCGGACACGGCGAAGAAGAACGCGGACGCGAGCGTGAACGCGAAACCGAGGACGACCTGTCGTGACATGGGCCAAGTACACCAGACTTCCGGACCGGGGTAGCCTGACACGGTGAATTCTGAAACCGCTCTGCCGCCGATCGTGTCGGCCGGTGACGTCCCGGCTGCTGGTGACGGCGTCGTCATCGCCGACGTCCGCTGGTCCCTCGGCGGCCCGAAGGACGCTGCGACGTTCCGTGAGGAGTACGCCACCGGGCATATTCCTGGAGCGGTCTTCGTGGACCTCGATGACGACCTCAGCGACCACTCCGTCACCGGCGCCGGCCGCCACCCCCTGCCGAGGGAGGACGACTTCGCCGCCACCCGCGCCCGCCTCGGCATCGGCACCGACACCCGCGTCTACGCGTACGGCACCGACGACCCGGCCGGCGCCGCCCGCCTCGTTCTCATGCTCCGCTTCTCCGGCATCGCCGCCGCCCTCATCGACGGCGGCCTGCCCGCCTACCGCGCCGCTCACCCGGACGTGCCGATGGAGCCCGGCCACAACGACCCGACCCCGGTGGAGACGGTGGAGGAGCCGCTGGTGCGCCTGGTGTCCATCGACGAGGTCGCCTACGCCGCCCACTCCCGCAGCGCCCTGCTGGTGGACGCCCGCGCGCCGGAGCGCTTCCGCGGCGACGTGGAACCGGTGGACCCGCGCGCCGGCCACATCCCCACCGCCGTCAACGTCCCGTACGCCGCGCACCTGCAGGCCGACGGGACCTTCCGCAGCCCGGAGCAGATCCGCCGCACGTTCGAGGACGCGGGCGCGACGGGGGAGCGCATCGTCATCAACTACTGCGGCTCCGGTGTGAGCGCCTGCGTGAACGTCCTCGCGATGGAGCACGCGGGCCTGCGCCACGGCTACCTGTTCCCCGGATCGTTCTCCGAATGGTCCGCTGACCCCCAACGTGAAGTGGAGACCCGATGAAGCGCCGAATCCTCGCCCTTGCGGCCGGCGTCCTCACCCTCAGCAGCTGCGGCATGGTGGACGCCGTCCGCAGCGACAGCCCCGACACCGCGAACTCCAACCCGGCGTTCGAGGCCACCGAGTCGCCCGCCGCCGGCGGCAAGGACGCCTCGGACAGCAGCGACGCACCGGCCGACGGGGCCTCCGAGTCACCCAGTGCCGACGCGCCCGACGGGGCCTCCCCGTCGCCGAGCGCCGACTCCACTGACGGCTCCGGGCCGAGCGATTCGGCGTCCCCGTCGGCCTCCGAGCAGCCGACGCGTGACCGCATCATCCTGCCCGCCGAGGCGTACCGCGGCGCCGGGGGCGACGTGCCCGCGTCCGCGAAGCCGATGACGAACGTCGAGGGTGATGACCCCGCGCTGCAGATCGCGCGGGTGCGCGCCCCCTCCGGCAACATCTGGTGCGATATCGACCCGAGGACCGGCGCCGTGTGCACCGTCAAGGAGATCACCGGGAAGGCGCCGAACCAGAGCATCGTGATCAAGCCCGGCGGTGAGCCCGAGTTCACCGACTCCGGCGCCGTCACCAACGATGACGCCGCGGTGGCTGCGCAGGAGATGCCGTACGGCACGCAGGCGAGCCATGGTGAGTTCGTGTGCGCGTCGGAGACGAACGGCATGACCTGCTGGTCCACGAAGTCCGGTCACGGCGTGTTCCTCAACCGGGACGGCATCACGACCTTCTGACCGGGGCCGACGCTGTTCCTGGACGCATGCCCAGGGATGTCGGAGAGGATGAGGACATGACTTCCATGACTGTTCTCCACGGCGAATCGTTCCTGAGCCACCGCGCCATCGGATGCACCGACAACCTGCCGGTCGAGGACGATGCGGCGCTGGTCGAACAGGACATGCCCACCGCGGACCCCGTCGGCCGCGACCTCCTGGTGGAGGTGCGCGCGGTCTCGGTCAACCCCATCGACGTCAAGCAGCGCCGCAGCGCTCCGACCGACGGCTTCCGCGTCCTCGGCTTCGATGCCGCCGGAGTGGTCCGCGCCGTCGGCGGCGATGCCCGCCTGTTCGAGGTGGGCGACGAGGTCATGTACGCCGGACAGCTCAACCGCGACGGCTCCAACCAGAAGCTGCAGCTGGTGGACGAGCGCATCGTGGGCCGCGCCCCGAAGGACCTCTCCTGGGCGGAGCGCGCGGCCCTGCCGCTGACCAGCCTCACCGCGTTCGAAGCGCTCACCGACAGTCTCGGCCTCACGGAGGAGTCGGAGGGCACCATCCTCGTCAACGGCGCCACCGGCGGTGTCGGCACCGCGATGCTGCAGCTGCTGGAGGCGCTGTTCCCCACGGTCACGGTGATTGCGACCGCGTCCAGTGCTGAGAAGGCGGACCTCGTGCGCTCCCTCGGCGCGGAACACACCGTGGACCACACCGGCGACCTGGCCGAACAGGTCCTCCAGGTCGCCCCGGGCGGCGTGGACTGGATGTTCACCTCGAAGTCCGGGGGCCGCGGCAACGTGTTCGCGGACCTGATGAAGCCGCGCGGCCACATCGTCGCGATCGATGAGATCGAAGACGTCACCGACCTCATGGCGCTGAAGTCGAAGGCGATCACATGGCATTGGGAGTCAATGTTCGTGCGGCCCCTGTTCCAGACGGATCAGGAGATCACCCGTCAGCACGAGATCCTCGAACAGGTGGCGGACCTCGCCGACGAGGGCCGCATCCGCCCCGTGATGGAGGATGTTCTGCGCCCCATCAGCGCGCAGACCCTGCGGGAGGCGCACCGCCGCGTCGAATCCGGCCGCACCGTCGGCAAGATCGCCCTCGAGGGCTGGGAGCGGGACGAGTAGGACTGGGCGCGAGACGAGCGCCGAGCGCCCTGGGCGGCGGCCGACGGGTTCGTGGCTATGGTGTGAGCCATGACAACAAAAGTTCTGATCCCCGATTCCATCGACCTCGACTTGCCGGACGATGGCCGCTGGCAGTTCATCACCACGAAGACCGACGAACCGATCCCGGAGGAGCACCTGGACGCCGAGGTGTACGTCCAGTGGATGCAGCCGCAGAACCTGGTGGAGGACGCCGCGAAGCGACTCACCGACGTGAAGCTGGTGCAGACCTTCATGGCCGGCGTGGACGCCGTGAAGAAGGCCGGCTTCTCCGACGACGTCATCCTCACCAACGGTGTGCACCTGCACGACGCCACCGTCAGCGAGCACACCATCGCGCTCACCCTCTACCTGCTGCGCCGCCTGGACGAATCGGTCCGCCAGCAGGAGAAGAAGAACTGGTCGCGCGAGCTCGGCGAAGGCCAGCCGCTGCACCCCGAGGACCGCGTCACCACCCTGATCGGCGCGAACGTGCTCGTGTGGGGCTTCGGCCAGATCTCCCAGCACCTCGCTCCGATCCTGAAGGCACTGGGCGCGAACGTCACCGGTGTCGCCTCCACGGCGGGGGAGCGCGCCGGCTTCCCCGTCATCGCCACCGAAGACGTCCACGACCACCTCGCCGACACCGACGTGCTCATCTCCGTGCTGCCGGCGAACGACTCCACGAAGGACCTGCTGAACGCGGACGTCTTCGCCGCGCTGCCGAAGCGGGCCGTGGTGGTCAACGTGGGCCGCGGACACGCCCTTAACGAGGACGATCTCCTCCGGGCCCTGGAGTCCGGGGAGATCGTGGGTGCCGCCATCGACGTGACCAAGCAGATGCCGCTGCCGGCCGAGTCACCCCTGTGGGGTGCCCCGAACCTGCTGATCACGCCGCACGCGGCGGGTGGCCGCCCCGTCGGCGCTGAGGACCGCCTGCTGGAGAACCTCGAAGCGCTCGACGGGAACGGCGACTTCGTCGGGAAGCGCTGAGGGGCCTCAGCGGCCCTTGGGGGCCCGCTGGCCCTTCGGGGTCTGCGGGCTCTTCGCGTTCCGGGGAGCCTCGCGGCGCTTGCGCTCCTTCGTCTGCATGGAGGAGGCGCGCAGGGCCTCGTGGTCGAGGGCGCCCTCGTCCGTGGTGATCTCATCGATCACCTGCGTGGTGACGGTGTCGGAGACGGCGCTGACCATTTCGCGCTTGCGCAGCCGCAGCTCGAGGTGCTCCATGTGGTCCACTTCCATGCGCAGGGCCTTGAAGCTGGAGAGCACCATGCCGATCATGACGAACGACCACGGCAGGGCGGCGATGAGGGCGAGTGCCTGCAGGGCGCTCATGCCGGTGTCGTCAGTGCCGGTGGCGGCACCTGCGGCGATCAGGGCACCGGCGATGAGGCCGGAGGAGATCGCCCAGAAGATGCGGGTGATGCGCGGCGGGTTCGGGTTGCCGCCGTGGGCGATCATGTCCATCACGAATGCACCGGAGTCGGCGGAGGTGATGAAGAAGATCGACAGCAGGACGATGGCGATGCCGGCGAGGAGCCCGCCGACGGGCAGGGTGTTCAGCATGTCGAACAGGGCCGTGTCAGCGTTGATGGTTCCGTCGGCCTGCGTGAAGTCCACGCCGTCGAACATGGTCTTGTAGATGGCGGTGCCGCCCATGATCGTGAACCAGAGGATGGTCACGAGGGTGGGCACGAGGAGCACGCCGATGATGAACTCGCGGACGGTGCGGCCGCGGGAGATGCGGGCGATGAACACACCCACGAACGGCGACCAGGACATCCACCAGCCCCAGTAGTTGATGGTCCAGCCGTTCAGCCAGCCGGCGCCGTCCTCACCGTAGAACGGCAGCGTCTGGAACGAGTTGGACAGCAGGCTGGAGAGGTAGCCGCCGATGTTGTCCACGAAGTCGCGCAGCAGGAACAGGGTGGGGCCGAGCGCGAGCACGAGGAGGAGGAACACGCCGGCGAGGGCGAGGTTCATGTTGGAGAGGATCTTGATGCCCTTGTCCACACCGGAGGCGGCGGACAGGGTGGCCAGACCCGTGATGACGACGACCAGGATGATCTTCATCGTGGGGGTGCCGTCGAGCAGGCCGAGATGGTCGAGACCGGCGGTGATCTGGTTGACGCCGAAGCCCAGCGACATCGACACACCGAACACGGTGCCGACGATCGCGAGGATGTCCACCAGCTGGCCGATCCACGAGTTCACGTGGCGGCCGAGGAGCGGCTCGAGCGCCCAGCGGATCGTCAGAGGGCGGCCGCGGCGGTGCGCCGCGTAGGCGAGGGCGAGGCCCACCACCACGTAGGTGCCCCAGGCGTGGAAGCCCCAGTGGAGGAACACCTGGTTCATCGCCTCGGTGGCGCGGGCCGGATCGGCGAGGTCCGCGAAGCGCGGTGCGCCGCCGTCCTTCGTGAAGAAGGTGAGCGGCTCAGCGGCGCCCCAGAACACGAGGCCGATGCCCATACCGGCGGCGAACAGCATCGCGAACCAGGAGAACATGCCGTACTCGGGGCGCTCGTCGTCGCCGCCGAGGCGGACGGAGCCGAGGCGGGAGAACGCGATGACGAGGGCCGCGATGACGAAGCCGGTGACGGCGAGGACGTAGTACCAGCCGACGGCGCCGACGAGCTTGTCGTTGATGGTGCCGATGAAGTCGTTGAACTGGTTCGGCAGCAGGAGGGCGAAGCCGACCGAGATCAGGATGACGGCGGCGGCGACGCCGAAGACGACCTTCGCGAGGCCGAAGTTCTCACGGTTCTGGGGATCGGGCGCGGGGGAGGAGTCGACGGGCTGGGTCGCCGTCGATTCGGGAGTGGAGGAAGCCATAGACCTATCTCTCGTGAATGGCATAGTGCCTATTGAGGCTATGGGGGATCCCCCGCGCGTATCAACCCTCTGCCGTCCCGGTCATGTCGCTGTGACCCGCGTGTCGGCGCTGGTCAGACCAGCAGGTCAGCGCCTGTGAGGACCGCCGCAGCGGATGCTTCGGCGGCGGCGTCCAGCCCGATGGAGAACTCTTCGTCGGCCCGCGGGGAGCACAGGTCGCTCACGCCCCGCACGGCGAGGAAGGGCAGTCCGAACCGTTCGGCGGTGTGCGCCAGCGCGGTGGATTCCATGTCGGCCGAGAGGGCCGACGGGTGCAGTTCTCGCATGGGTTCGGCCTTGTCGGCTGTGACGAACGCGTCCCCGGAGAGCATGAGGCCGCAGCGGACCGCGGCCCCGGTGTCGGCGACGGCGTCGGCGACGGCGCTGGCGGAGGCGTGCCCTTCGAACACGGCAGGTGCGCCCGGCAGCTGGCCGTGGGCGTAGCCGGCGGCGGTGGCGTCGGCCAGGGAGTAGCTGTAGGTCTCTCCGATGACGACGTCGCCCACGTTGATGTCGCTGGCGAGGCCGCCGCAGGAGCCGGCGGAGATGACGATGCGGGGCGCGAACGTGAGGATCGCCCAGGTGGCGGCGGTGGCGGCGGGGGCGGTGCCGATGCCGGTGGTGACCTGCGCGCAGCGGACCTGCTGACCGTTGGCGGTGGTGAGCAGGCCGGTGCGGGCGGTGACGGTAGTGGCGGTGGAGCCGGCGGCCAGGGGGCACTCCACCTCCTGGACCTGCTGCAGGTGCGGGGTGAAGGCGTCGGCCTCTTCGTGCATGGCGGTGAGGATCAGCAGGTCAATGTGCATGGAACCCATTCAATCATCCAGTGCTGTTCGCTACTGTGGCCGTATGAGCCGCCTCGTTGAGTACCCGAAGATCGCTGTCCGTGCCGTCCGCCAGGCACCCCTGCCGGGCTGGGTGTACACCACCGGCTTCGGGAAGGCGCGGATGGCGACGCCGACGGGCGCGGTGCTGAAGCGCCACGCGGTGGACGTCGCCATGATCAACCGCACCCGCACCGTGTGGCTTGACCGCCACAAGGCTGACAACGGCGTCATCGTCTACCTGCACGGCGGGGCGTATGTGTCGGGGCCGTTCGCGTTCGACTGGCAGTGGCTGTCCGACCAGGCTGACCGCCGTGAATGCGCCGCCGTCCTCATCGACTACCGCTACGCCCCGGACTACCAGCACCCAACGGGTCTGCTGGATGCCGCGGCGGTGATCAAGCGGCTGTCGGCCGACGGGGTCCTCACCGACCTCAACTGGATCCTCGCGGGGCAGAACTCCGGGGCGGGTCTGGCGCTGGCGCTTGCGGATCGACTCGGCACCGGGGAGGCGGAGAAGGCGAACGTTCCGGCGCCGCGCGGCCTGGTGATCATGTCGCCGTGGTGGGACCTGGAGCTGAACAACACGGAGCTGACGGAGACGGAGCAGCGCAACCCGGTGCATGAGCGCCGACTGCTGCAGGCCGCTGCGTCGGCGTACGCGGGCCGCACGCCGCTGGATGATCCGTCGCTGTCGCCGGTGAACGCTGATCTGGCGGCGCTGCCGTCGATCCACCTGTCGGTGGGGCTGAAGGACATCTTCCTGACCGACGCGCGGATCATGCGGATGCAGTTCGAGCGCCAGGACCTGCACGTGGACTACCGCGAGGTGGCGGGGAAGCTGAACGGCCGCCTGCGGATGTCGCGCGGGGCGGATATGGAGCGCCTGCTGCAGGAGCAGGCGGAGTTCATCGACCGCGTCCTCGCCTGACCCGGCGCTCCATCCGGCACCCGTCGGCCTTCCCGCCGCCGCGCGGGCAGCGTTCTCCGCGCCAGCCGCGGGCAGGGTGCGCCGGGTCAGCCGTGGGAGGCGAGCACCCAGGCGAGGCCGATGGACGCAGCGAGCGAGCCCATCATGCACAGCAGCACCACACCCATGGTGGCGCCGCCGAGCAGCGTCACGATCAGGACGTACACCAGCAGCGCGGTGATCATGCCGATGGAGCGGAGGAACTCGCCGCCGTCGAAGCGCCGACCGCCGGACATCTGCGTGAGCGCGTGGTGGAACCGCCACGTGAACAGGGCCAGCAGACCTGCCGTGGCGATGCCGATGACCGCGAGGTTCACATGCGCTCCGGGGCGCTGACGCCCAGCAGGTCCAGGCCGGTCACGAGGACCGATTCGGTGAGGTCGGCGAGGGCGAGCCGGCCGGCGCGGACCTCGGCGTCCTCCTCCTTCAGGATCGGGCAGTGCTCGTAGAACCCCATGAACGCCTGCGCGAGGTCGAACAGGTAGGCGGCCATCCGGTGAGGGGCGTAGTCCGCGGCCACGGCGGTCGCCGTCGGCCCGAACTCCAGCAGCTGGAGGGCGAGGGCGCGCTCGGCGTCATCGACCACACGGGGTGCCGCAGCTGGCGCGGCGGCGCTGTCAGTGGCGGCGCTGTCAACGGCGGCCCCCTCGGCCCCCGACGCCTCAGCGGCGCGGCGACGGATCGAGCGGATCCGCGCCACCGCGTACTGCAGGTACGGCGCGGTGTTGCCCTGCAGGGCGAGCATCCGGTCGAGGTCGAACGTGTAGTCCGAATCATGCGCGGTGGACAGGTCCGCGTACTTGATGCCGCCGATGCCGATCATCTGCGCGATCTGCTCGCGCTCATCCTCCGGCAGGTCCGGGCGGAGCTCGTCGATCACGCCGCGGGCCTTCGCGGTGCCCTCCTGCAGCAGGTCCATGAGGCGCAGGGACGAGCCGGAGCGGGTTCGGAGGATCTTGCCGTCCTCACCGAGCACGGAGCCGATCTTCACGTGCTGGGCGTCGACCGACTCCGGCAGCCACCCGGCCTCGCGGGCGGTCTGGAAGATCATCTGGAAGTGCAGTTCCTGCGCGGTGCCCACCACGTAGGCGATGCGGGTCGCGCCGAGCGTCCGCACGCGGTGGCGGATGGCGGCGAGATCGGTGGTGGCGTAGCCGAAGCCGCCGTCGGACTTCTGGATGATCAGCGGCAGCGGCTGCTCATCGCGGCCGGTGAAGCCGTCGGGGAACACGCAGAGGGCGCCGTCGGAGACGCGGGCGATGCCGGCGGCCTTCAGATCGTCGCAGGTCTGCTGCAGCAGGTCGTTGTAGGAGGATTCGCCGGCGAGGTCGTCATCGGTGAGGGTGACGTCCAGGGTGGAGTAGATGCGGTGGAAGTACTGCTTGGACAGGTCCACGAGGCGGCCCCAGATCTCCAGGGTCTGCTCGTCACCGGACTGCAGGGTGGCGACGCGGGCACGTGCGCGCGTTGCGAACGCCTCGTCGCCGTCGAACTTCTGGCGGGCGGCCTGGTAGAACGCGTTCGGGTCGGTCTCCAGCAGCTTCGCGTCCGCGGAGTCCTCGCCCACGTCCAGCAGGTGCTCGATCAGCATGCCGAACGGGGTGCCCCAGTCACCGATGTGGTTCTGGCGGATCACGCGGTGCCCGAGGAACTCCAGGGTGCGGGCGAGCGCATCGCCGACCACGGTGGTGCGCAGATGGCCCACGTGCATCTCCTTCGCCACGTTCGGCGCGGAGTAGTCGATGACCACGGTGTCCGGGGAGGCGGGGACGGCGGCACCCAGGCGCTCATCCGCGGCGATTGCGGCGGTCTCGCCGGCGATCCACTCGGTGGACAGGGTGATGTTGAGGAACCCGGGGCCGGCGATCTCCGGGGCCGACGCGATCCCCGTCAGGTCCAGGTGCTCCACGATCTGTGCGGCGATGTCCCGCGGCTTCTGCCCCAGCTTCTTCGCCAGCCCCATCGCGGCGTTGCACTGGAAGTCGGAGAAGCGGCCCGGCCGGATGATCGGATCCGCATCGCGGTACTCCTCGCCGAAGGCGGCGGCGAAGGCGTCCTGGAAACGGGAGGCGAGAGCGATATCCGGTGCAGTCATGAGATCCAGCGTAGCCATGCCCCGAAGGCGCTGGGTAGTCATGGCCTGAGGGGTGCGTCACCCCGGCCGCGCTCCTGGACGCGGCTCCGCGCCGAGCCGCACAGGGCGGGCTCGGCGCGGGCATGAAGTGCGCGCTCGGCGCAGGCGGGGGTCAGGCGGGCGAGACCACCGACGGGGCGGTGCCGGTGCGGGCTGCGAGCTCCGCGTTCTCCAGGCCGCCCACCACGAGGTTCTCCACGGCGGTCTCCGTGTAGAACGCCACGTGCGGGGTCATCAGCACATCCTCGCGGTCCAGCAGCTGCTCGAGCACGGGGTCGCCCAGGTCGCGGTCGCTCCAGTCGTACCGGTAGAACTGCGCTTCGTTCTCGTAGGTGTCCAGGGCGGCGCCGCTGAGGTGCCCCGAGTCGAGCGCCGCCAGCAGGGCCTGCGTGTCCAGCAGGCCGCCGCGACCGGAGTTGACCACGATCGCTCCGGGGGCGAGGCGCGCCAGCGCCGCCTGGTCGATCACGTGGTGGGTGGCGGGCATCAGCGGCATGTGCAGGGTGAGCACATCCGCGCCGTCCAGAGCCTCTTCCAGGCTCGGCGCGTACTGGCCGAACTGTGCGAAGGCGTCGGTCGGGTACGGGTCGTACCCGACCACGGTGGCTCCGAGCGCTGAGAACAGGCGCGCGGTCTGCAGACCGATCGACCCCGTTCCCACCACTGCCACGCGGAGGGTGGCGAGCTCGCGGCCCAGGAGGCCGCCGAAGCGGAAGTCCCGGTGCTGCAGCTTCTGCTCGATCTGGGCGAAGCGGCGGGTCAGGTAGAGCGCGGAGGTGAGGGCGAACTCGGCGATGGCGTTCGGCGAGTACACCGGCACATTGGTGATGACGATGCCGTGCTTCTGCGCGAGCGCGATGTCGTACATGTCCGTGCCCGCGGTGCGGCTGGAGATCTGACGGATCCCCGCGGCCTCGAGCGCGGCGTACACCTCCGGCTCCGGCGGGATCACCTGCTGAACGGTGAGGGCGTCGAACCCGTCGACCATGCCGACGGTGTCGGCTGTGAGGATCTCGGTCGTGGCCTCGACGTTGTGCTGCGGGTGCTCCTGGATCCAGCGGTCGAGGGCGGGGCGTTCGTCGTCACGGATTCCCATGAACAGGATCTTCATATCAGCCAGCTCCTTCAGGCTCGTGCGGGCGAGGCGCCCGCGTCGGTGTCAGCGGATCGGGTGGTCGGTGCACCGCCGGAGACGGATGCGTCCGGGTCGAGGGGCTCATCGGCAGCGCCCTCGGTCACCGGGGCGCCCTGCGGGGAGAACGCGAAGATGCGGGCCTGGTACACGCCGATCTTCAGGCACAGGGCGTGCACAGCGGCGGCCAGCGCAATCGGGATCACGAAGTAGACAAGGACGAGGATGAGGATCGCGGTGATGCCGCCCTGGTCGAGCTGCTTGGCGGCGGCGATGGGGCCCACGAGACCGGATTGGCCGAAGCCGGCGGTCTCCGGGGTGCCCTGGATGCCGAGGATGCCGCCCACGAGGCCGGTCAGGCCGCCTACCAGGACGAGCGGGAGGACCATGATCGGGTACTTCAGCAGGTTGCCCATCATCATCTTCATGGCGCCGAGGAACGTGGACCAGGTGACGCCGGCGTTGTTGACGCGGAGGCTGCCGATCATGAGGACGGCGGCGGCAGCGGCGATGCCGAGGCTGGCTGCGCCGGCAGCGGGACCGGTGATGCCGATGGCGAGGGCCACGGCGACCGTGGAGATCGGGGAGACGATCATGACGGCGAAGATCATCGCGATCAGGACCGACGCGGCCAGGCCCAGGCCCTGGGACGCCGCGATCGTGTTGATCAGCGTGCCGATCGCCGTGGTGATGAAGGTGACGTACGGCAGGGTGAGGATGCCGACGAGGCCGGCGATGCCGCCGCCGATGATCGGCAGGAACAGGACCGTCAGGGACCCGAGCCGGTTGCCGACCCACGCGAGGATGAGGACGGCGACGGACGCGGTGATCATCGTGTTGATGAGGTCGCCGATGCCGACGAGCATGACCCCGTCGGGGCTGAACTTCATCGCTCCGGAGCCGACGAAGCTCGCGGTGCCGACGATCACCGTCTGCACGGCGGTGAAGCCGAACTGCATGCCGATCAGCACGCCCACGATCACCGGCACGGTGAACTGGAGGCCCACGACCACTTGGCCGAGGGTGGTGAACAGGGAGATGTCGGGGAAAAGTCGCGCCAGGAGCTTGAACAGCTCACCTGTGATCGCGTTCGGGATGAGACCGACCACGATGCCGACGGCAGCGCCGTTCAGCACGCGGTCGAGGAACAGTTTCGGTGTCATGGGTGTGTCGAACACGCGAATGCCTTCGTGCTGGAGGGACACGGGAACGGTGTGTGCCCCGGGGGCGTCTTCCTGCGAGGAGCCTCGTGGGCCGGAACAGAAAGAGGACGAGGAAAGAAGGGTCGCTTCTCTGCTCGTCCTGGGTCCAGACTACGGGCGATCCGGGGGCGCTGCGAGGGTCTTCGGTCCCGCGGTCGCAGGAGCATCCCGGCACTTCCGGAGGACCGCGCGAGCGCGCGTCGGAGCCTGCCCCGTCGGCCCCCGTCGCCCCCCGGCTCAGACGGCGGCGCCCTCCTGTGCGGCAGCGGCGCGCTTCGCTTCGCGCTCCCGCACGATCTGACGGGCCTGATTCACCGCGTCCGGCATGGACGCGATCACGTAGTCGTCCGGCTGCAGGGAGGACAGCACGCCGGTGCGGTCCGTCAGGCGCTGGTGGCGCGCCTGGATCCCCTTCACGATGACGGTGATGCGGCGGCGGCCGAACGTCTTCACCAGTTCGGACAGGACGCGCGCGCCCGAGGAGTCCATGAACCGCAGGTGGGACAGCCGCAGGATCACCACGTCCACTTCGTCGACATCGTCGAGGGAGGTGAGGATGCGGTCGCCGATGCCGAAGAACAGGGAGCCGTCGAACTCGATGAGGGCGATGCGCTCATCACCCGGCTCCGCCTCACCCGGCAGCTCCTCCCGGTGCACAACAGAGTTCAGCGACATGGCGCGCAGGGAGAACACCGCAGCAATGGCGATGCCGATCGCGACCGCCCAGATGAGGTCGAACGAGACGGTGATCAGCGCCGTCACCACGAACAGGAACGCATCCGAGCGGGACGTGCCGATGATGTCACCGGCAGTGCGGCGATCCACCATGCCGACTGCAGTCATCATCAGGACGCCCGCCAGCGCCACCATCGGGATGCGGCCCACGAGATCGGTCGCGAAGTACACCACGGCGGTGAGGAACAGGGCGTGCACGATCGCGGCGATGCGGGTGCGGGCACCGGACCGGACGGACACGGCGGTGCGGGCGATCGCACCCGTGGCGGGCATGCCGCCGAACAGGCCCGACGCGATGCCGGCGAGGCCCTGGCCCACCAGTTCGCGGTCACCGTCATAGGTGCCGGCGGTGGTCATGCCGGAGGCGACGCGGGCGCTCAGCAGCGACTCGATCGCCGTCAGCGCCGCCACCGCGAACGCCGGGCCGATCAGGGACCGCAGCATGTCCGGGTCCAACGGTGGTGCGTGCGGCATCGGCAGCGATGTGGGCAGCTCACCGATGCGCGCCAGGTTCCATCCCGCGAGGTCCACCACGATCGTCACCAGGACGATTGCGATGATCGAGCCGGGGATGCGGGGGTGGATCTTCGGCAGCAGCGTCATCGACGCCACCACGATCGCCACGCAGACCAGGCCGAGGAGGGCATCCGTCGGCCGCACCCCGCTGAGCGACTGGATCGCCGCCACCAGGGCGTTCAGTGACGGTCCCGGCTCCACGCCGAGGGCCGACGGGACCTGCTGCATGAAGATGATGACCGCGATGCCGAGGGTGAACCCTTCGATCACCGGCCAGGGGATGAACGACACGGTCCGCCCGAGGCGGAAGAAACCGGCGACGATGACGATCATCCCGCCCATTACCGCCACGATCGGCAGGGCGATCATGCCGTGGGTTGCGGCGATCGGCGCGAGGATCACGACCATGGCGCCGGTGGGGCCGGAGACCTGCACGTGGGAGCCGCCGAACACGGCGGCGACGAACCCGGCGATGATCGCGGTGATCAGGCCCATTTCGGGGTCGGCGCCGGAGGAGATCGCGAACGCGAGGGCAAGGGGGAGGGCGACGATGCCGACGGTGATGCCGGCGAGGATGTCGCGGGGCCAGCTGGTGGGCAGCTCCCTGTAGTCAGCGGGCTTCGGCAGCAGCCGCTCCACTCCCCACAGGAGGCTCGTCCGCTTCCGCTCGGCCATGACCACTCCAACTCCCCGCTCGCCGGTCAGCAACCGGGTCATTGTCTCAGTCACCGGACGGGCGGGGAAGGGATCTGTGGTCACCCCCTCCCGTCACGCGGCGTCCCCGCCAGCGCAGCGGCCTGCCTGTCGGCGCGGGCGGAACCGCTGTTCTGGGGGAGCCCGGGGAACGGTGTCCACGCAGCGGTGCGCAGGCTGCGGTGCGCACGGAGCAGTGGCCGTGCTGGTCGCGGACCCCCAGGTAGGGTGTCGAGCGGTCCGGTCCCACTGTTCCCCCATCGCCACCCGCAGCACTGCACATCTCAGCCGGCCGAGCCCGAAGGAGTCCTGATGCGCCCCGTCGACACCGTTACCTACCGACGCCTCAGCGATGACATCCCCTCCGGGCTCGCCGTCGCCACCGCGCGGATCGGCCGCTGGGACATCGCCTCCACCATCGACTCGTTCCTCGACGTCTCGTACGACCCGCCCACGATGCTGCTCAGCCTGTACGGCGAGTCCCGCCTCGCCGAAGCGATCGAGGAGGCCGGTACCTGCGCCCTGACCGTGCTGTCCAGTGACCAGCGGGACCTCGCGGACCGCTTCGGCACCCCCGGTCTGCCGCTGCAGGGAATGCTCAACGGC
Organism: Helcobacillus sp. ACRRO; assembly: GCF_022347125.1. Taxonomy (NCBI): domain Bacteria; kingdom Bacillati; phylum Actinomycetota; class Actinomycetes; order Micrococcales; family Dermabacteraceae; genus Helcobacillus; species Helcobacillus sp. ACRRO. The sequence goes on along the minus strand of NZ_JAKRNG010000022.1, from coordinate 24,890 downwards.
GTGGCGCACGAGCGCGACCCGAACGGCAACGCGGTGCTCACCGGCGGCATCGCCTCGTTCGCTCTGGAGGTGGCGGATGTGCACCAGGCCGCGACGCATCGCCTGATCGTGGGTCGGGTGGTGGCGCTCGCGGACGGCACCGCGATGCGCCCCGCGATCCGCTTCTCCCGCACCCACTACGACATCGTCTGACCGGCAGCCGGTCCGGTCCCAGCCCCCGATCCACCCCGCCCCCGGTCCGCATCGGCTGCCTTCAGCAGCGAGGCCGTGTGCAGAAGATGGAGCAGAATCGCCCTTTTGGGTCGTTGACCCGGTGGATCGGCTGATCTGCTCCAGGTTTTGCTCGCAGCCGCGCGCGGACCCCGGCGGCGGGGCCGTCCCCGCGACCTCCCGTGTGATGTGCGTTCACCCGCGCGCCGCGCCTCCATGGCCGAGCAGGGTGCGGGTCCTACACTGGCGAAGGACTCGACAGTGAGGGAGATATGGCTTCGGACAGGAACGCGTCGGACGACGACTGGCTCTTCGCCACCGACGATGGCTTCGTGCCCACCGAAAAGCTGCCCTCCCCGGAGGACTACGCTCGGATGCGTGCACAGCAGGCGCAGCTGGAGGACGACGCTGCCGCCCAGCCCCGTTTGACGCGCCCTGAACGCCCCGCCCCGGTCCGCGTCCCCGACATGCCCGACACCTCCACGCAGGAGATCCCGATCCTCGCGCCCGCGCCGGACACGGCTGCGCCCGCTCAGCCGGCGTCGCCCGCTGAGGAAGAAGCAGCCACCCGCCCCGGCGGCTCCACCGCCGTGCGGGTGCGCCGCGTCGATGACGACCTCGACGGGGAGAGCACCGCCGAGCACGCCGTGGTGAAGGAACCGATCCAGAAGAGCTACGCCCGCTCCGGCACCACCCCCACGGTGGCCCCCGAAGAGCTGAAGGCGTCGATCTCCCTGCCGGTGCAGTTCCGCACCGTCTCACCCTGGGACGTCGTGCGCGACGCCCTCGCCGTCGTCTCCTTCATCGCCGTGTTCGCCACCACCGTCACCGAATCCGAGCACGTGGTGCTGGACTCCGCGGCCCGCATCGCCGCCGGCATCGGCATCGTCGGAGTGGCCGCCGCGTCGCTGATGCGGTGGAAGGCGAAGGACACGAACTTCCAGGTCATCCAGAACGTCCGCATGCTCTGCCAGATCCCAGCGATGGTGGCGGTGCTCGGCGTCATCGGCGCTGACTTCGGTGCCTCACTGCCGGACCTCTTCCATCCCCTGCCCGACGGGCCCACGATCGGCGTCGGCGCCGGGGTCGCGCTGCTGGCGCTCGGCGCGACCGTCGGCGGTGAGCCGCCCCGTCACGAGGGCCACACGCCCGGTGAGAAGCAGAAGGGCTGGGCGCGGATGGCGCTGCGGGTCATGCGCGTGCTCGCCTACGCGTCGTTCGCCCTCGCGGTGGCGATGATGATCGGCAAGGCGTTCGCGGGAGCGCACCTGTTCGCGCTGGTGACCCTGTCGCATGCTGTTCCGAGCCTCGCGCTGATCGTCCTGTTCCTCGAGGCGGTTCTGCACCGTCGGCCCTCCTGGTACGTGTTCGAGGTCGGCGCGGTGGGGCTGCTGGTCGCCGGCGCGATCATGGATTCGTCCCTCGAGATGGAGTACGCGGCGCCGCAGTCGTTCTCCACCGGGTACGTGTGGCTGCCGCTGCTGTTCGTCGGCTTCGGCATCGTGATCAACCGGGCGTACGTCCGCTCGATGCCGCTGAGCTTCAGGCGCTCGGACTGGATCATCTACACGGTGCGCGCGTTCGAGTTCTCCCTGATCATGCACGTGGTCGGGTTCGTGTCCGCGCTCGCGTTCATCGCCGCTGTGTTCCTCGGGTACGACGACGGCACCCCGCTGTCGATCGCCGCGATGAACGCCGCGTTCATGGTGGTGTTCGCCGTCGCCTCGGCTGTGGCCCGCCACGAACTGATGTGCCGCCATGCGGCCAGGGCCCGCACCTCCGGGGTGGTGATCTCGGTGGCGCTGGCGGTCCTCGGGTTCCTCGGCGTGATCGTGAACTCCGTGGTCGCCTCCGCCGGCGGCACCCTGACGAACGGCGGGCTGGCCCTCATCATCGGCATCGCGGCCGGCCTCATGCTGACCGTTCCGGCGCCGGTGCGCGATGAGCACGGCGCACCGAGCCTGGACCGCTGGTTCTCCGAGTTCCGCCACCGCGACCTGACGGGCACGGGCCTGTGGGCCCGCGTCCCGGATGTGGGCGACGAGACCCGGCAGCGCCGCACATTCCCCACCCTCTCCCGCTGATCGAAGAAGGCACTCATGTTCCGTTGGACCCTGCATGGCAACGGCCGCACTGTTGAACCCGGTCGCGTGGTCGCGCCCGATGAGCGGCTGAACTGGTTCGCCACCATCGGCATCGGCGCCCAGCACGTCATCGCCATGTTCGGCGCCACGTTCCTGGTGCCGCTGCTGACGGGCTTCCCGCCGTCCACCACGCTGCTGTTCTCCGGTCTCGGCACGCTGCTGTTCCTGCTGATCACCCGCAACCGGGTGCCCAGCTACCTCGGGTCCTCGTTCGCGTTCATTGCGCCGATCACCGCCGCGAAGGCCGACGGAGGCATCGGTGTGGCCCTGGGCGGCGTCCTGATGACGGGCGTGATCCTGGCGCTGGTGGGTCTGCTGGTGCAGAAGGTCGGGACCCGGTGGATCGGTCTGCTGATGCCGCCGGTGGTGATGGGGTCGATCGTGGCCCTGATCGGCTTCAACCTGGCGCCCACCGCATACGAGAACTTCCAGAAGTCGACCGTGACGGCGGTGGTGACGCTGGCGGCGGTGGTGCTGTGCACGTCGATGTTCCGGGGCCTGCTGGGCCGCATCTCCGTGCTGATCGGTGTGGCGATCGGCTACGCGGTTGCGGTGGTCCGCGGGGAGGTGGACTTCACGATGGTGAATGAGGCTCCTCTGCTGGGGCTTCCGCCGTTCCACTTCCCGGAGTTCCACCCGTCGGTGCTGCCGATGTTCCTGCCGGTGGTGCTGGTGCTGCTGGCGGAGAACGTGGGGCATGTGCGGTCGCTGTCGCTGATGACCGGGAAGCCGCTGGATCGGATGATGGGCCGCACCCTGTTCTCCGACGGCCTCGCCACGACGCTGTCCGCCACGTTCGGCGGCTCGCCCACCACCACGTACGGCGAGAACATCGGCGTCATGAGCGCCACCCGCGTGTACTCCACGGCCGCGTACTGGGTGGCGGGCATCACGGCGATCCTGCTGGCGATGAGCCCGAAGGTGGGGGCGCTGATCTTCACGATCCCCCCGGGTGTCCTCGGCGGCGTCACGTTCATCCTGTACGGCCTGATCGGCATCGTGGGTGTGCGCATGTGGGTGGACGGCGTGGTGGACTTCTCCCGCCCGAAGAACCAGTTCACCGCGGGTGTGGCGCTCGTGGTGGGCATCGCGAACGTGACCTGGCAGTTCGGCGACATCACCTTCAACGGCATTGCGCTGGGGTCGCTGGCGGCGCTGGTGATCTACCACGTGATGAACTCGCTGGGCCGCGTGTTCGGCACGGACGAGCCCGCTCACTGACGTGTCCGGCACCGACTCGACTGGCCCGGACCCGTCGGCCCGGCCGGCCTCCCCGGACCCGACGGGACGGCCCGGGTGGGCGCCGTTCCTGCAGGTGGGGGTGCGGGTCACCGCCCGCTACCGCCTGCCGACGGATGCCGCGTTCCGAGCGTCCGACGCCCTCGGGTACATCCGCGCCGTGGACGAGGAGACCATTACGGTGGAGACGAAGCGGGGCTTCGCGCGGATTCCGCGGCCGATCATCACCGCGGTGAAGGAAGTGCCGCCCCCGCCGCCCAAGCGGCGCCCCCGCGCCGAGTAGGCCGCCGCCCCCGTTCCCAGTCCTGACCGTTTCGGGCGGTTCCCGCCGGTAGGATGACCCCATGGCTTCCAGCTCTGAATTCGTCAACCGCCCCTTCCACAGCCTGCCGGTCGAGCGCGACCTCGTCGCGATGCGGCAGCTGATCCCGTCGGCCACCATGACCGCGCGCACCACCGCCGAGCACGGCGCCCAGGAGGTGGAGATCGCGACGATCCTGCCGATGAACTGGCCGTCCTGCAAGCGTGAGGACGGCACCGTGCTGCTCGGCATGCAGGCCACCGTTCCGGGGTCGGACGTGTCCCGCGGCCTCGGCCAGGCGCTGCTGTCGGCGCTGGAGGCGGATCCGGGCACGTCGTTCGCGCAGGTGGAGATGACGGAGGAGTCGCCGCGCCTGCAGGACCTCCTCGACCCCGAAGGCTTCGGCCCCCTGGAGATCCACGATGACTTCGAGTTCTGGATCGATGCGGGCGCGGAGCGCACCGATGAGCTCGATGAGGGCCTGAAGCAGGCGAACGACGCCATTATGATCACCCGCGCCGTGGACGGCCTCGACCACGGCTTCTGGGTGGACGCGGGCCCGAAGGAGCACCTGCGCTGGGTGTTCGACGCCCCCGAGGACAGGGTCATCGACGCGATCGCCCGCCTGCACGCCCGCCGCGAGTCCGCGATCACCGACGGCACGAAGTTCGTCGGCTCCTTCCGCGCCGACGGCCTCACCATCCCCGTGTGGGACCTGCCGAAGGGCTTCGGGGCCGACGGGGTCGCCGAGCACGCGGAGGAGTTCTCGAAGCGGTTCCTGGAGGCGCTGAACACTGATGAGCCGCTGACGGGTGCGGAGCGCCGCGCCCGCGGCGGCGTCCTGAGCCGGCAGGTCACGCTGCGATGACCGGCATCGAGGGGGCCCGCGTGCAGCACGCGGCAGTGGTGATCCCGGCGAAGGACGAGGCCGCCCGCATCGAGGCGACCGTCCAGGCGGCGTTCTCCATTCCGCGGGTGGACCTCGTGGTCGTGGTGGATGATGGCTCGACCGATGCCACTGCCGCGATCGCGCAGGGGGCGGGCGCCCTCGTGGTGCGTCACCGCGTCAACCAGGGCAAGGCGGCCGCGATGGCGACCGGTGCGCGCCTGATTGCGATGCGGGAGAACGCCGACCGGGCCGACGGGTCCGGGGACAATACCGAGCACATTGAGGAGCCGGTGCCGGGCCACACGGGTGAACTGCCCGTGGTGCTGGAGGACGGGGAGGACGCGCCGGTGCTGGCGCGGCCGATCCTGTTCATCGACGGCGACATGCAGGACTCTGCGGCGAACGCCGCCCCGCTGATCGACGCGGTTCTGGATGACGGCGTGGACATGGCGATTGCGACCCTGCCGCCGCAGGAGGGTGCCGCGGGGATGGGCCTGGTGGTCCGCACGGCCCGCAACGGCATTGAGCGCGCGACCGGTTTCGTGGCGGAGCAGCCGCTGTCGGGCACGCGCTGCATCACCCGGGAGACGTGGGACGCGGTGCAGCCGCTCGCCCCGGGCTGGGGTGTGGAGACGGGACTGACGATCGACGCGCTGGACAAGGGCTTCTGGGTGAAGGAGATCCCCGCGGAGCTCTCCCACCGCGCCACGGGCCGCGACATGCGCTCGCAGCTGCACCGTGCGGCGCAGCTGCGGGACGTGATGCGGGCGCTGCGCTCCCGCCGCCACCTGTCGCCGAACGACCCGCTGGAGGAGCCCGTCGGCGACCAGGCCGACGAGACGGACTAGCGGCCTTTCCCGCTGACACGCGGCAGAAGCGCGAGCTGGACGAGCGTGCCGACGGCAAAGGCCGCGGCGAGCAGCGCCAGGCCCGTATCGTTCGTCAGCGCACCGATCCACGCACCCAACACGGCAATGGTCCTGAGCGCCCGACCGAGCGGCGCCTGTGCATCCCAGGCACTCACACGCCGCGAAGTGACCGCGAGCACCGTCAGCGCGACGATGATCAGCATGCCCGGCACCGCCACGACCGGATACAGCCACAGCGGCTCCAGCATCCGCACCGTCCGGCTCACCACCATCGAGGCTGCGGCCGACGGATCCTCCACCAGCAGCGCCGCAAAGTCCCCCAGGTGCGTGCGGGCACCGGCACCGCGCGACGCATCCAGCGCCGCCACCGCCGCGAGCAGAACAGCACCCGCAGCGCCCGCGACCAGCACGTGCACGGGCCGCAGCCGCACACCCCACGCCGCCATCACAGCGAGGAGCAGCACCGGTCCGAAGATCAGGGAGCTGCCGGCGTCGGCGCCGAACTGCGGCGCCGCGGACACCACCAGCACCACCAGACCGCTGACACCCACGACCAGGGTGCGGACCAGGCGCGACAGCTGCGGTGCGGCGTGCAGCAGCGCGATCAGGCCCATCGCCCACCCGGCGAGCACGAACGCCGTCAGATGATTCGACATCCCGTAGAACCGGCCGCCGTACAGCGGCTGATTCCCCAGCAGGGACGCCAGCTGCAGCCGCGACCCCGTCAGCGAATCCAGCAGGATGACGCCCGCGAGGACGGCGCCGGCGGCCGCGGCGTCGAGCCCGCGCACCGTCAGCACCCGTCGGCCCCGGCCCTGCGCGGACGCGAGGCGCGGCAGGAGGCGCCGCACTGAGACCTCCACCACGACCAGGCCGACGGTCGCCACCACGAGGATGTACCCGAGCACCGTCGCGGCCGGCCACGGCGACAGCGGCCACGGAACCGTGGACGTGGTCAGGCCGGCCGCCACCGCGAGCAGACCGAACGTCAGCACTGCGGTGGTGCGGCCCAGCGCCGCGAGCACCGCCCCGACCAGGGCGATCACGCCGATCACCACGACCAGGATCGGCGTCAGGTCATCCATTGCGCGGGCCGTCAGCGTCAGCGCCTCGGCATGGTCGCGGGAACTGTCCGTGCCGAGCGGCTCCACCGCCCGCACCGAGTCCTCGGCGAGGTCGAGGTTCGTGACGAGGCCCTGCTGACGCGTGGACGTGGAGGTGAGGGAGCGGTTCGTGGCCCAGCGGGAGTCCATCACGACCTGCAGGTTCAGCGGCACCTCCAGGTTGAACGTGTCGCGCTGCTCCTCGGCGGCGTCGGCCCGGTCGGCGGGCGGGTCGGTCATGCCGATGCTCGCCACCGCGATCGCGGGTCGATGGGGCGGGGTCGTGGTGGTGATGCCGCCGCAGCGGCCGGCCTGCTTCTCGAATTCGGCATCGATCGCGCGGATCGATGCCCGCCGCTGCGCGTCCGTCACGCCCGGTCCGTTCGCGACCGAGCCGAGGTCGCGGATCGGCACACCGGCCTTCGTCTGCTGCGGGGTGGGGGAGGGCTGCGGGCCGACGGGTGCGCGCCTGCCTGTTGCGAGCGACGTCCAGCCCTGCCGCTTCGTGGTCATGACACTGTCCGAGGTGAGTGCGACGGTGCCGGCGGAGGAGGAGCGGGCGAAGCAGGTGAGGTTCGGGGCGTCGGCCTCGGTGATGTCCGGCCAGGTGAGGCCGCTGGTGATGTAGAGCGCCTCCAGCTGTTCGTGGTCCCCGTCGGCCCCCTGCCCCGAGGAGCCCAGGGCGCCCACCGCGCCCACCGGGGCGGCGCCGACGGCCGCCGCGGCGGGGCCCACCAGCAGGACCGCAGTGAACAGGACCATCAGGTGGAGCAGGCGGCGCATGCCCCGATGGTAGGGCATAGGGTTGCGCCATGCGCTTTGGATTCCTCGGTCCCGAACGGACCTTCACACATCAGGCACTTCTTCAGGTCCTGAAGCAGCCGCTGCTGCAGGACGCGCTGAGGACCACCGGGCAGGAGCTGATCGCCTACCCGAACGTGGCCGGTGCCGCCGGCGACCTCGTGGCCGGTGACATCGACGCTCTCATGGCACCGATCGAGAACTCCGTGGAGGGCGGCGTCTCCGGCACCCTGGACGTCCTCGCCGCCACCACCGGCCTCACCATCATCGCCGAGGAGATCGTCCCCATCACGTTCGTCCTCGCCGCCCGCGAAGCCGTGGAGCTCTCCGAGATCCGCACGGTCGCCTCCCACACGCACGCGCAGGCGCAGTGCGCCGACTTCGTCCGCATCAACCTGCCCGGCGCCGCCCCCATCCCCGCGCTGTCCACCGCGGAAGCGGCCCGCACGATCGCGGAGATGGACCCGTCGGACCCGGCCGCCCGCACCAGCGCCGCGCTCTGCTCCCCGCTCGCGGCGGAGAGCTTCGGCCTGCACGTGCTGGCCGACGGGGTCGAGGACAACATCGGCGCCCAGACCCGCTTCGTGCTCGTGGCCCGTGACGGGAAGATCCCTCCCCGCACCGGCACCGACAAGACCACCATCGTGGCGCACCTGGCGCACAACCGGTCCGGGTCGCTGCTGGAGATCCTGGAGATCTTCTCCGCCTACGGCGTGGACCTCTCCCGCATCGAATCGCGGCCCCTCGGGGACGCGCTCGGCCGCTACTCCTTCTCCATCGACATGGAGGGGCACCTGGAGGACCGGCGCGTGGAGGCAGCGCTGCAGAGTCTGCATCGCATCTGCTCCCGCCTGGTGTTCCTCGGCTCCTACCAGCGGGCCGACGGCGCCGAACCGACCGTGGACGACGCCGTCTCCGACACCACGTTCGATGAGGCGCAGGAGTTCACCGCCCACCTGCGCGCACAGATCGCCGACTGACGCCGGTCAGGCGCCCGGCAGGTCAGGTACCCGGCGGGTCAGGCCTGATCGCGGGGGATCCGCACGGCGAGCGCCCGCGGCTGCACCCGCGCGGACACCGCGGTGGCGCGGCCGAGGGTGTCGCCGTCCACCTGCACCGGCATCGACTTGCGGCTGCTGACGGTGACGCGGCGCGCCTGGAAGGTCCGCGAGGACGAGATCTGGGCGAGCTCCGGCGCGTCCGGCAGCACCAGCTCCGTGGCGATCTGCGCGAACCCGGCCGGTCCGCGCCAGTTCAGCGCGAGGATCTCCAGCGACCCGTTGGTGGCGTCCGCACCGGGCATCAGCGTGACGCCGCCGGGCAGGCGGCCCACGTTGCCGATCATGACGGTGCGGGCCCGCATCGACATCTCCCGGCGGCCGTCCAGGGTGAGGGACACCCGCATCGCCTTGCCGAGCACGCGCGTTGCGCCCGCCAGCACGTAGGCGGCCACGCCCACCACCTTCTTCAGGCGGGACTTGGTGTCCGCCATGACTTCGGCATCGAACCCGACACCGGAGATGACGAGGAACGGATGCTCCTCGTCGGTGTCTGCGGGCTCGTCCTCCTCGGTGCGGCCGCGGTCGATGCTCAGCCAGCCCAGGTCAATGGTCTCCCGGGCGCCGTCGGCCAGCACCGCCACGGCCCCGTCGAGATCATCCACGGGGATCTCGAGGTTGCGGGCCATGAGGTTGCCGGTGCCCACGGGGATGATGCCGAATTCGGTGGAGGTTCCGGCGAGTGCGCCGGCGACCATGCGGACGGTGCCGTCACCGCCGGCGGCGACCACCATGTCCGCCCCGTCGGCCAGCGCCCGCTCCGCCTGCCCGGTGCCGGCGTCCTCCACCGTCGTCTCGATGAAGACCGGCTTCGGCAGTCCGTGCTCGGCGAACAGCTCTGCGACCTCCTCGGTGAACTCCGAGGGGTCATCGAACTTCGACGGGTTGACGACCACGGCGATGTTCGTGGGCTTTGATACGTGGTTCACAGGGCCAACATACAATGAGCGCATGATTGATCTTCGCCAGCTCCGTGAGAACCCCGACATCGTCCGTGAGGCACAGAAGGCGCGCCGCCGCGACCCCGCCACGGTGGACGCCGTGCTGGAGGCGGACGCCGCCTGGCGCGAGAAGACCCGCGCCTTCGAGGACCTGCGCGCCGAGCAGAAGTCCTTCTCCAAGCAGATCGGGAAGGCCTCCGCTGAGGAGAAGCCGGCGCTGCTGGAGAAGGGCAAGCAGATGTCGGCTGATGTCAAGCGCCTGGACGCTGAAGCCGACGAGGCGCTCGCCGCCCGCAACAGCGCCCTGCGCGCCATTCCCAACATCGCGGAGGGCGCACCGGAGGGACTGGAGGAGGACTTCGAGACCCTCGAGGAGAACGGCACCATCCCCACCTTCGACTTCGAGGTGCGCGACCACCTGGAGATCGGCGAGAAGCTGCAGGCGATCGATATGCAGCGCGGCGCGAAGGTGTCCGGTGCACGGTTCTACTTCCTGCGCGGTGTGGGCGCGCAGCTGGAGATGGCGATCCTCAATGCAGCGCTGGACCAGGCAACGAAGGCCGGCTTCACCCCGATGATCACCCCGACCCTCGTGCTGCCGGAGACGATGGAGGGCACCGGCTTCCTCGGTGAGCACGCCGACGAGGTCTACCACCTCGACAAGGGCGACGACCTGTACCTCGTCGGCACCTCGGAGGCGGCCCTCGCCGGTTACCACCGCGACGAGGTGCTCGACCTGGACGGCGGCCCGATCCGCTACGCTGGCTGGTCCGCCTGCTACCGCCGCGAAGCCGGCTCGTACGGCAAGGACACCCGCGGCATCATCCGCGTCCACCAGTTCCACAAGGTGGAGATGTTCTCGTACTGCAAGGTGGAGGAGTCCTACGAGGAGCACCAGCGCCTGCTGCAGTGGGAGCGGGAGATGATGGAGCGGATCGATGTCCCCTACCGCGTCATCGACACCGCCGCCGGCGACCTCGGCACCTCCGCCGCCCGCAAGTTCGACTGCGAGGCGTGGATCCCCAGCCAGAACACGTACCGCGAACTGACCTCCACCTCGAACTGCACCCAGTTCCAGGCGCGCCGCCTCAACATCCGGGAGCGCCACGACGGTCAGCTGCGCCCCGCCGCCACCCTCAACGGCACGCTCGGCACCACCCGCTTCATCGTGGCGGTGCTGGAGAACCACCAGCAGGCCGACGGGTCCGTGGTGGTGCCCGAGGGTCTGCGTCCGTACCTCGGGGGCCGCGAGATCTTCGAGGTGAAGTGAGTGCAGGGCGCCCTGCCTGACCCCGCCGGGATGCCGCGCAGCCTGATGGACCTGCTGCGGTCCGAGCCCGCCGTGGTGGGCCTGGATGTGGACGGCACCCTGCTGGATCACCGGATGCGGATGTCGCCCGCGATCGCGGACGTCCTCGCCCGCCTGTCCCGCTCGCAGCACCACACCGTGATCGCGACCGGCCGCGGCCTGTCGAAGACCCTGCCGGTGGTGCGCGCAGCCCAGGTGGCCGACGGGTACGCCGTCGCCGCAAACGGCGCCATCACCGCCCGGATCCAGGGCGGCGACGCGGAGATCATCGACACCCGCACCTTCGACCCCGATGAGGCGCTGCGCCGCATGCGCGAGGTGGTGCCGGAGGGCCGGTACGCGGTGGAGACCGCTGCGGGTGACTTCTTCGCCACGGAGTCGTTCGAGGATGCGGAGTTCGGCATCCACGCGGAGGTCGTGTCGTTCGAGGAGCTGTGCGACCACGAGGACGTGATCCGCGTGGTCGTCACGAAGCCGGACATGCCGCGGGAGGAGTTCCGCCGGATCGTCCAGAAGGCCGGGCTGCACGGTGTGGAGTACGCGGTCGGGTATTCGTCCTGGCTGGACATGTCCGCGCCGGGCGTCACGAAGGCGACTGCGCTGGCGCGCACCATCGACCTGCTCGGTGCCCGGAACGTGCTCGCGATCGGCGACGGCTCCAACGACATCGACATGCTCCGCTGGGCGAACCTCGGCGTGGCGATGGGGCAGGCGAACCGGAACGTGAAGGACGCCGCGGATGCGGTCACCGGCCCGATCGAGGAGGACGGCGCCGCCGCGGTCCTCAACGAGCTGCTGGCCGGCACTGAGTTCGCGCAGGACCCGTCGGCCGGCAGCGTGGGGGAGTGGGTGCACGTTGGCTGAGCAGGCCGGGCAGCCCGCTTCCGCTTCCGCTTCCGGGGCCGACGGCAACCGGGCGCTCGCGGCGCTGGCGGCCTCCGGCATCGACTACGACGTCACTGAGACGCAGCGCGCTTCGTCCCTCGAGGAGGCGGCGCACCTGCGCGGCATCGACCCGCATGACCTGGTGAAGTCGATGGTGGTGCGCTACCGGTACCCGCAGGCCGCGCCCGGCACCGATGAGCACCGGTTCGTGATCGTGCTGGTGCCCGGTGACCGCGCCATCTCGTGGAAGAAGCTGCGCGCACACCTGGGGACGAACCGGGCGGCGATGCCGAGTGCTGAGGAGGCCCTCGAGGTGACCGGGTTCGAGCGCGGCACCATCACCCCGTTCGGTGCGGGGCTGCCCGTGGTGGCGGATGAGACCGTCGGCCGGGGCCGCATCTCGATGGGTGCGGGGGAGCACGGCCGCGCCGTGTTCGTCAACGGCGCGCAGATGCTCGAGTTCGTCAGCGCCGATATCGCTGACGTCACCGACCCGTGAGCGGCCACGGCTGCACGCTGACGCTCGGCGTGCTGCCCGAGAGGGCGGAGACCCTTGCGCTGTACGACTCCGTCGGCTGGGCGGCCTACACGCAGCAGCCGGACGTCCTCATGTCCGCGCTCGCCGGCTCCACCACCGTGGTGACAGCGCGCGATGGGAGGGGCGGCCTGGTGGGCCTCGCGCGCGTCATCTCCGACGGCGTCTCCATCGCGTACCTGCAGGACGTCCTCGTGCACCCGGACCACCATCGTCGGGGGCTCGGGGCGGCGCTCGTGGACGCCGCGTTCGAACCGCACCGCTCGGTGCGGCAGAACGTGCTGATGACTGATACGGAGGCGCGGCAGGCGGCGTTCTACGAGTCCCTCGGCTTCACGGAGATGCACGCCGCGGACGTGCGCGGGTACGTCCGGTTCCGCTGACCGCCTCCTCTGGCTACGTCCGCTGACCGCTTCCGGTGACCGCGTTCGGTCATAGGGGCGCCGGGCGGCCGGGCGGACTGTCCAGCACGCTACGGTCCGTCCTCACCGAAGGCGCAGCACGACCTTCCCGAGGTGCCCGCCGTCCCGCAGGATCTGGTGCGCTGCGGCAGCGTCCTCGAACGGCACCTCCGCCCGGATCGGGACGCGGATCTGCCCGCTCTGGATCAGCGGCCACATCTGGGAGCGCACCGCCTCCATCACTCGGGCCTTCGCCTCGCCGCGGCGGGACCGCAGGGTGGTGCCGATGATGTGCGCCTTCTTCAGCATCACCTGCATCACCGGCAGGGTGCCTGTCGCGCCGGCGAGCACGGCGATGATGACGAGCCGGCCGTATTCGCTGAGGGCGCCGACGTTCTTCTCGAGCGCGTCACCGCCGCCGAGGACGTCCAGGATGACGTCGAAGTTGCGCGGCCCGTCGCCGGCGGCGATCTGCTCGAACACGTCGCCGTCGTGCCGGTTGAAGGCCACGTCCGCACCGATGCGGCGGAGGAGGGCCGCGTTGGTGTCGCTGCCGGCGATCGCGGTGACGTGGGCGCCGCGCGCCTTCGCGAACTGGACTGCGGTGAGGCCGACGGATCCCGTCGCCCCATGGATCAGGACCCGTTCGCCGGCGCGGACCTGCGTCTCGAGGTGCAGGTTCGAGACGACCGTGGCGGCGGCTTCGAGCACGGACGCCGCGAACGCGAAGCGGTCGGACGCGGTGCCCGTCGCCTCAGGGTTCCCGTCGGCCGGCCCGTCGCCGTCTGCGATCCCGTCGGCCGGGGTGGTGGGCTGCTGGGGGAGGGGCAGCAGCGCCGACTCCTCCACTGCGACCACCTCGGCGTACCCGTTGCCGGCCACCAGGGCGACGACCTCCTCGCCGGTGTCGCGCCGGGTGCCGGCGATCTCCACGCCAGGCGCGCAGAACTCGGCGCCGTCGGCGGTCCTCAGCGGGGTGAGGAACGGCGGGGGCGGGTAGGCGCCGGCGACTTCGGCGACGTCGGCGCGGTTCACACCGATGGTGTGGACGTCCACGAGGACTTCGCCTGCGGCCGGGGTCGGTTCGGGGGCGTCGATCAGATGGAGGGAGCGGTCGGAGATTCCGAAGGTGCGCATGCCACCAGCGTAGGGGCGCCGGCTCCGCCACCTGGGTGCCCGGCGCTGACGCTCTGGCCCGGTCGCCCGTGCCGCTCTGGCCCGGTCGCCCCTGGCGCGCGCACGCGTCGGCGTATGCAGGCAAGCCGATCCGCGTAGGGCACTGGTGCGCCGCTATGCGCCAACGGATGCTGGCGGCCAACGGATGCTGGTGGCCGACGGAAGCTGACAGTCCGCGGGCATCGCGCCCGCTGGTAGACTGTTGCGGCGCCGTTGGCACCGCTGACATTCATGTCGGCACCGCTGACGTGCAAGGAGAGTTGACCGAGCGGCCGAAGGTGGCGGTCTTGAAAACCGCTGTGCGGTAACCCCGTACCAAGGGTTCAAATCCCTTACTCTCCGCGGACCACGCACCGAGAACGTCCCCCGTCCGTCCCGCCGCAGGGGCGCGGCGCGGGGACGTTCTCATTCCCCCGCGAGTACGCTCAGCCCATGAGCCCTGACACCGCCCGCCGCGTCGGCCCCGCCGCCCACAACCGCCCTGAATGAAGGAGACAGTGATGTCCGCGCAGAATGTGAAGCTGGAAGTGGGCCAGATGGCCCCCGACTTCGACCTGCCCGCTGCGGGCGGTGGTCGCATCTCGCTGGCCGACCTCGCCGGCGCCCCCGCCCTGATCTGGTTCTACCCTGCCGCGAACACGCCCCTGTGCACCACGCAGGCGTGCGACCTGCGCGACAACTACGACATGTTCACCGACGCCGGGTACCGCATCGTCGGCATCTCCCCGGACCCGATCGAGGACATCGAGACGTTCGTTGAGAAGCAGAACCTGCCGTTCACCATGGCGGGCGACGAGTCCCACGAGGTGATGGCCGCGTACGGCGCGTGGGGCATGAAGAACATGTACGGCCGCCAGGTGGAGGGCACTATCCGCTCCACCTTCGCGATCGACGCCGAAGGCCGCCTCACGTTCGTGAAGTACCGTGTCGGCACCCCGAAGCACATCGCTGTCCTGCGCGAGAAGCTCGCCCTCTGACGCATGGGGTCGATCGCGGACATCCCCCTCCTGCGCGACGCCGCGGTGGACCCGTCGGCCGTGCGGGAAGCCGCTGGCGTACCCATGCTGCTGTCGCTGAACTCGCGCACCGTCCGCGAGGAGCCGCTCGTCGGCGCAATCCCGGCTGTGCTGGCCGGCGCCGACTCCGCAGGGGCCGACGTCGGCAGTGCGGGCACCGCGGGGGCTGACGGGGGCGAGCCCCACACGCTCACCGCTCTCGGCAACGCTCTGCGTGTCGCGCTGGCCGACGGGGTCCTGCTGTGGGTCACCGCCCTCACCCCTGAGGAGCACGCAGCGTGGCAGGCATCGGACCTCGCGCCGCTGATGCGCGACCTCACCGACCACTCCTCCGCCGACAGCGCGCTGGTCGTCGGCATGGCGCCCACCGCGATCGTCCGCCACCTCCTCAGCGCCGGTGAGGAGCAGCGCGCCCTGCTGCGCGGATGGCTGGACGGCATCGACACCCTGAAAGTGCCGGTGGGTCTCTCCCGCGACCTCGCCGACTCGGGTGTGCGGGTCCGTCACCGCAGCCGGTGGGAGCGCTGGTCCCGCTCCGCCACCGTCATCGCGTACACGATCGTGTTCGTCTACTCAGCGCTGCGCGCCCTGCCGGTGTCCCTGGTGAAGGAGTTCCACGGCTCCCTCCTCACTCTGTGGGCGATCGACCTGATCACCGCGTTCCCCTACACGTGGGGCGTGATCACGGCCGTGTCCGGCACGAGCCGCCGCCAGCGCATCGCGGGCCTCGCCGTCACGGTGGGGACGTTCGTGGCGCCGTACGTCTACTTCTGGTTCCACGGCAGGCAGTATCCGCCCACGGTGATCGTCGTGGTGGTGCTGCTGATCGCGTCCGGGGTGGCGCTGGAGGTCACCAAGTATGTGCGGACAGCGCGGCTCAGTCGGCGGCTGCGGGAGCCGTCGGCGCCGCTGGGGCGGACCCGCCCTGCACCGTCCGCAGTGCGCTCACCAGCAGGAACCACAACCCGCTGATCCACCACAGGGCCAGCAGGCCCGCCGAGCGGTGCGGGTGGTCCGCCACGAGGATGCCGGTGGTGGCGATCCAGATGGTGACTGCGACGATGTTGAACGGCATGAGGCGGCGCACCCGGAACGGGTGCAGGTACGTCCACGGGACGAGGGTGAGGGCCGCGAGGATGACGATGGCGGCGCCGGCGCCCCAGGCGGGCAGCTGCAGGATCCACAGGGCCACGCCGACCACGTTCCATGCAGCGGGGAACCCGACGAAGAAGAAGTCGAAGGACTTCACCCCCGTGTTGCAGTAGCAGAACATAGAGGAGATGCAGATCAGGGCGGCCGCCGCCCACGCCCAGGTGTCTCCGCCGAGGTCGATGTGGGTGGCGATGAACAGGGCCGGGATGAACGTCCAGGTCAGGTAGTCCACGAGGTTGTCGAGGGTGGTGCCGTCGAACCAGGGGATGACCTCCCGCACTCGGGCGCGGCGGGCGAGGGAGCCGTCGAGCCCGTCGACGATGAGCGCGACGCCGAGCCATCCCCACATCGCGGCGATGTTCCCATCGGACAGCGACTTCAGCGCCAGCAGCGCCCACAGCAGCCCCGACAGGGTCAGCGCATGGACGGCCCAGGCGCCGGCAATGGCGCGTGGGGTCGGCTGGACGGGGCTGGTGGCGGTGCGGCTGGACGACATGCGCTCCATTATGCGGTGGGGGCGGCCCGAGCGAATCAGACCATTGACCAGATCACGCGTGAGCCCGGCCACCCCCGCTGCGGGATCCCTCCGGGGGACGGCACGCGAGGGGCCGACGGGTGAATGGTGTGACAGCGGTCCGCCTGCTTTGTGCGCAGGGCCCGACGTCCGATAAGGTGACTCGGTACGGACAGCGCGTGCGGCGGCCACCGCCCACAGTGCGAACCGTACAAGGAGACGTGGCAGAGCGGCCGAATGCGCTCCCCTGCTAAGGGAGTAGGTGGTGTTGATCCGCCTCGGAGGTTCAAATCCTCTCGTCTCCGCCGCGAAGAAGTGCCGCTGACCAGCAGAACCGCTGGATCAGCGGCACTTTTTCGCATCCTGCGTGATCGCCGTCCAGATCCTCCGCTGAAGGAGCTGCCGGTGCAGGAGCTGCCCCGCGCGAACCGGGCAGGCTCATGATGTGAACCGCGACCCCCAACTGGTGGACGACCGGCTACAGTGGGGACCGTCCGTTCGGAGCTGAGCCGGCCGCTTCGCCGCCCCCGCTGTGGGAATCCGAACGCACCCGGCACGGCCCCGGCAGCCCGCTAGAGCGCGCACCCCGTCGGCGCGCACCGAGGAGACCGGATGCCTGAGAACATGCACCTGCCCACCCTGACGGCAGAGTTCCCCGTGGTCGGCGACGACCCCCACATCGACGCCCCGCTGCGCGCCACCGTGCGCCGCCTGTCCACGATGCTGGGACAGACCCTCGCCGACCAGCACGGCCAGGAGCTGCTCGACCTCGTCGAAGAGGTCCGCCAGCTGTCCAAGCACGCCTCCTCCGCCGACGGTGACGACAGCACCCGCCGCGCCGAGACCATCCAGCAGCGTCTCGCCGACCTCCCCATCGAACAGGCCACCGCGCTCACCCGCGCGTTCACCCAGTACTTCCTGCTCGCCAACGCCGCCGAACAGGTGTACCGCGTCCGCGCCATCAAGGACACCGACACCGACAAGCAGTGGATCCCCACCACCATCGGCCAGATCGCCGACGAACTCGGACCCGAGGCGCTGCAGGAGACCATCGACTCCCTCGACACCCGCCTCGTCTTCACCGCGCACCCGACGGAGGCCTCCCGCCGCGCCGTCCTCACGAAGCTGCGCCGCATTTCCGACCTCCTCGACATCGACACCGCCGAAGGCACGCGGGAACGCGAAAAGCAGGACCGCCACCTCGCCGAGATCATCGAACTGATCTGGCAGACCGACGAACTGCGCGACTTCCAGCCCACCCCGCAGGACGAGGCGCGCAACGCCCTGTACTACCTGCAGCAGATCTACGAGATCACCATGCCGGGCTTCATCGAGGACCTGCGCGACGAGGCCCGGCGCCACGGCGCTGATGTCCCCGTCGGCCGCGTCCCCCTCCGCTTCGGCTCCTGGATCGGCGGCGACCGCGACGGCAACCCCTACGTCACCGCTGACGTCACCCGCGATGTCCTCGCCATGCAGGCCGAGACCGCCCTCGACATCACCCGCGGGGTCCTCACCCGCCTCATCCAGTCGATCTCTGTGTCCTCCACCATCGTCGGCGTCGACGAAGAGATCGGCGACTCCGTCGACGCCGACTTCGCCGCCAACCCCGCCATCGGCGACACGGTCCGCCGCGACCTGTTCGAACGCGAGCAGTACCGCCTGAAGCTCGTCGCCATGCGCGTGAAAGTGGACCGCACCCGCGACCGGATCCGCAGCGGCTCCGCGCACCAGCCGGGAGTCGACTATGCCTCCGGCGACGAGATCCAGGCCGACTTCGACGAAGTCCGCGACTCCCTCCGCGCCCACCGCGGGAACCGCGTTGCCGACGGTGAGCTCGCCATCGCCCAGAGCGTCCTCGCAGGAGTGGGGCTCACCCTCGCCATCCTGGATGTCCGCGAACACGCCGAGAAGCACCACGATCTCCTCACCGAGCTGTACGCCCTGATGGGCGAAGACGACCTCGACGGCTCCGGCGCCTCCTACGCCGACCTCACCCGTGAGCAGCGCACCGACCTCCTCGGCCGCGAGCTCGGCAGGGGCCGCCCCATCGCCGGCGCCCTGGTCGGCACCGACGACTCCCCGCTGAGCGACTCCGCTGCCGCCGTGTTCTCCGTGTTCACCGCGATCCGCGACGCCCACCGCACCTACGGCACCGACGCGATCCAGACGTACATCGTCTCCATGACCCGCGGCGCCGACGACCTCCTGGCCGTCGCCCTCCTCGCCCGAGAAGCCGGCCTCGTGGATCTGCGCGGCCAGCACCCCCGCGCCGATATCGGCTTCACCCCGCTGCTGGAGACCGTGGACGAACTCCGCGGCGCCGGCCGCATCCTCGACGAACTCCTCAGCAACGAGCACTACCGCGAGATCGTGCGCCTGCGCGGCGACCGCCACGAGGTCATGCTCGGCTACTCCGACTCCAACAAGGAGTCCGGCGTGATGACCAGCCAGTGGGAGATCCACCAGGCGCAGCGGCGCCTGCGCGACGTCGCCGCGAAGCACGGCGTGACGCTGCGCCTCTTCCACGGCCGTGGCGGATCCGTCGGCCGCGGCGGCGGCCCCACCTACGACGCGATCCTCGCCCAGCCCAACGGCGTCCTCGAAGGCGAGATCAAGTTCACCGAACAGGGCGAGGTCATCTCCGACAAGTACACTCTGCCGGTGCTGGCGCGGGAGAACCTCGACCTGTCCCTCGCCGCCGTCATGCAGGGCTCCGCGCTGCACCGCGAACCCCGCACCCCCAAGGACCGCCTCGCCCACTTCGGTGACGTCATGCAGCAGGTGTCCGATGCCGCCTTCGCCCGCTACCGCACCCTCATCGACGACGAGAACCTCCCCGAGTACTTCGTCGCCTCCACCCCGGTGGAGCAGCTCGGCGAACTGAACATCGGTTCCCGCCCCTCGAAGCGCACCACCAGCGAGAAGGGCCTGGACGGCCTGCGCGCCATCCCGTGGGTGTTCGGCTGGACCCAGTCCCGCCAGATCGTGCCCGGCTGGTTCGGCGCCGGCTCCGGCCTCAAGGCCGCGCGCGAAGCCGGACTCGGGGCGGACCTGCGCGACATGTACGAGCAGTGGCACTTCTTCCGCACCGTCATCTCCAACGTGGAGATGACCCTCGCGAAGACCGACATGAACATCGCCGCCCAGTACGTGCACGCCCTCGTCCCCGAGCACCTGCACCACCTGTTCGACGCGATCCGCGCCGAATACGACCTCACGGTCGCCGAAGTGGAGCGCCTGACCGACGTGGTCGAGCTGCTGGACAACAATCCCGTCCTCAAGCGCACCCTGTCCGTGCGCGACCGCTACCTCGACCCGATCAACCACATGCAGGTGGCGATGCTGCGCCGCGTCCGCGAAGCACAGGCGCGCGGTGAGGACGTGTCCGAGATGGAGAAGCGGGCGCTGCTGACCACCATCAACGGTGTCGCGGCCGGTCTGAAGAACACCGGCTGACCGTCGCCCCTCCTCTGCGCGGCGCCGCGGAGGGGCGGCCGTTGGGGCCCAGGAAGCCGACGGGGGCCCGGGTCGGCTAGAGCCAGCCGTTGTCGGTGGCGATCCGCACCGCCTCGTAGCGGTTCGACGCCCCCGTCTTGCGGATCGCGCTGGAGAGATGGTTGCGGACCGTGCCGTCCGAGAGGTGCAGCGCCGCAGCGATCGCAGCGGGCCCCGAGCCGTCCGCGGCGGCGCGGCACACCTCGACCTCCCGCTCCGACAGCGGATTGTCCGGCGCCATAAGGGAATCCGCCGCGAGTGTCGGATCGATGACCCTGAGGCCGGCGTGCACTCGGCGGATCGCGTCGCTCAGCTGCTCCGGCGGCGTGTCCTTCACAACGAAGCCGCTGGCACCCGCCGCGATCGCGCGCTTCACGTAGCCGGGCCGGCCGAACGTCGTCACGATCAGCACCCGCGTGCCCGGCGCCTCGGCCCGCACCGCGGCCGCCGCATCCAGGCCGTTCATGCCGGGCATCTCGATGTCCAGCAGCAGCACGTCCGGGCGCAGGTCGCGGACAGCCGCGAGCACCTCGTCGCCGCGGCCCACCCCGCTGATCACCTCCACCCCGGCCTGCAGGTTCAGCAGGGCGGTCAGCGCCGCCCGCACCAGGTCCTGGTCCTCCGCGATGACCACCCGGATCGGGGCTGCGCCCGCACCCGCGCCCGCGGTCGTGGTGGCGCTCATCGCATCCTCACCGTCACTGCCGTCCCCTCACCAGGCGCTGACTCCACCGTCACCCGGCCGCCGGCCTCGGTGACGCGGCGGCGCAGACCGCGCAGCCCGTTCCCGTCGGCCGCCTCCCCGCGGCCCCGGCCATCATCGACGACCTGCAGCCGTCCCGGTGCCACGGTGATCGTGCACCGGGACGCCTCCGCGTGCCGCACAGTGTTCGTCACCGCCTCCCGGAGCACCGCGGCGAACAGGTCCGCGTCACGCCCCGCCGCAGGCTCAGCGGCCGACGGGTCCGGTGCATCCACCGCGACACCCGCCGCCGTCAGCGCCCGCTGCGCCGCCGCCAGCTCCTCGGACAGGCTCGACTCGCGGCCCCGCATCACCGTGGTGCGCGCCTGCGCCAGCGCCTCCCGCGACAGCTCCGCCACCTGCTGCATCTCCGCCTGCGCGGCCGACGGGTCCGCCGCCACCAGACGCGAGGCCAGCTCCGCCTTCAGGTTGATCACCGTGAGGGAATGGCCGAGGACATCGTGCACGTCTCGGGCGATCCGCTCCCTGTCCTGCGCGGTCGCCAGTTGGTGCCGCAGCTCCGCCTCCGCCTCCATCCGTGCCGTCATCGCCGCCGTGATCAGGACGAAAGACGACCCGGCGAGGGTGAAGCCCAGCACCGCCGGCTTCGGCATCTCCGGCGCCAGCAGCAGCGCAGCCGCCGTCCCGACCAGCGCCACTGCACCGCCCACTGGCAGGGCGATCCGCGGCGGGTGTGGGAAGGCGATCGACGCCACCACGAACGTCAGCAGGGAAAACGCGATCGCGAACAGCAGCGGATACAGCGCGATCATCAGCGCGGTCAGCAGGGCGGTCCACAGCCACAGGAGATCCCGTCGGTTGCCCTCCGCCCAGTGAGGGGAACGGCCGAAACCGAGAAGGTACACCACCGCGAACACAGTGAGAATGGCGAGGCCGATGCCGCGCCGCGCCGGGTCGGGGTAGGTGGTGAAGAGCGCGATCAGCGGGAACGCGACATACAGCAGCCAGATCCCGGCCATCCCCATCACAGGCAGGTGCAGCGGGCCGCGGATCCCCGGCCGAGCGGCGCTGGCCGAAGCCGTGCCGGGCCGGTCCGCGTCAGCCGCCGGGGCGGTGCGCTCTCCTGTCATGCGCGTCCCTTCTGCCGGTGCTCCAGCGCCCAGCATATGCCGGCGAACACCCCGAACCACACGAGCGTCATCACCAGCGCGAACCCGAGCGACTCCTCGTGCAGGGCGCCCCCGTTGGTCGGCTGCACCCCCTCCGACAGCGGGAAGTGCGCAAGCACGCTCGGGCCGTACAGCGGGGTGAAGCGTGCGAACGCGAGCAGATCCTCGCTCAGCGGCATGAACATGTTGGAGGCGAACGCGAGGATCACCAGCGATGTCGCCGCCACCGACACCGCCGAATCCGACCGGAACAGCAGACCGAAGATCATCCCGAAGAATCCGAACGGGATCGCCGCCGCTGCGCACAAAACGGCAGCGGCGAGCCAGCGATCCAGCGGCATGTCCGCGTTGGTCACCAGGCCCGCGATGTTCACCGCGATGACCGGCAGCAGCACCCGCACCAGGATGTCCGCGCCGCGCGCCAGCAGAAGGTCACCACCGCTGAGCGGCGTGAGGGCCAGCTGGCGGCCCCACCCGGAGCTGCGCTCCACCACGGTCATTCCGGCGGCAGCGACAGCGGCTGTCGCGCCGCCGTACAGCGCCATCGACACCATCGTGTGCGCGGAGACGTTTCCGTGCCCCGCCTGCATCTCCCCGTAGGGCTGCAGGGCCCCGAACATGATGAACATGCCCACGGGCAGAACGATCGTGAAGAACAGCCCGACCCAGTCGGCGGTGAGGCGCTTCAGGGTGAGGGCGATGAAGGTCAGGCGGTTCATGCGGCTGCGCTCCTGGACTCGGTGGTGGAGGATGAGGGGCCGACGGGTTCCGCGGCCGAATCGGTGAGGGCGGCGAACGCGTCATCGAGCGACGCCTGCCGGATCTGCAGATCGTGCACACCGTCGTGCGCGAGGAGCACCCGCGCTGTCTCATCGGAGTGGGCGGTGGCGAGGGAGAGCCGGCCTGTGTCCACGTGCACCTCCCGGGCTTCGGGGAGGGCCTCGACGAGACAGCGGGCCCCGTCGGCCCCCATCCCCGCCGGGAGGCGGCAGGAGACGTGTGCGAACTGCGCGAGGGAGCGCACCTCGTCGACCGGCCCGTCCGCGAGGATCCGGCCGGCGCCCATCATGATGATCCGCTCGGCGAAGCTCTCCGCCTCCTCGAGGTAGTGCGTGGCGAACAGGATGGTGCGCCCGCGTTCGGCCTGCGACGCCATCGCGTTCCAGAAGCGCCTGCGGGCCGACGGGTCCATCCCCGTTGTGGGCTCATCCAGAACCAGCAGGTCCGGCTGCGGCAGGATCGCGAGCGCGAACCGGATCCGCTGCTGCTCACCGCCGGAGCAGGCCTTCACGCGGCGGTTCGCGATCTGGGTCAGCTGCGCGTCCTCGAGGACCTGGCCGACGGGCGCCGGGTCCCGGTAGGCCGCGGCGATCATTCGGATGGTGTCGCGGACGGTGAGGTCCGGCAGGAGGCCGCCGGTCTGCAGCTCCGCGCCGACGCGCCCCGCTCTCACCGCGGCCCGGGGCGTCTGCCCGAGCACGCTGACGCGGCCCTGAGCGGGACGGGTGAGGCCGAGGACCATGTCCATGAGGGTGGTCTTGCCGGCACCGTTGGGGCCGAGAAGGGCGACGATCTCACCGGGGCGGATCGTGGCGGAGACGCCGCGGACGGCGTGGACGCGGCCGCCGGGGCCGACTCTCTGATGCACCTCGTCGAGGCTGATGGCGGGTGTGTTCTCGTTCATGGCACCAGAATCCCGCTGGGGGAGGGGCGGTGTGCAGGGGCGGTGTCACTGATCCGCCATGACAGCTGTCATGGTTCCCGGTAGCCCCGGCGGCCCCGGCACAGCCGAGCGCCGACCCCGTGGGGCCGGCGCTCGGTGCGGATAGGGTTCCGCGTGAGGCGGTGGGACGCGGCTCAGCGTGCCGAGAGGGAGCCGCCGTCGGTGCGGTCGACTCCGTCGGCCTTCTCCGCCGGAGCGGCCGCGGCCTGTGCGGCAGCGCGCTCCTCAGCGAGCGCCTTCCGCCGGTACGCGACCCAGAAGTACCCGCCCACGAACAGGGCACCGCCGATGATGTTGCCGATCGTCACCGGCAGCAGGTTGTGCAGCACGATGTTGCTGATCGTGACGGAGGAGAAGTCCGCCTGGGTCACGCCCGCGGCCTGCACGGCGTCACTGCCCCAGAAGTCGGCACCGAACACGTGGGTGATCACCCAGCCCATCGGCAGCATGAACATGTTCGCCACGGAGTGCTCGAACCCGGTGGCGACGAAGAATGCGATCGGGCCGGCGATGCCCAGCATCTTGTCCGTGGCGGAGCGGCCGGCGAACGCCATCCACACAGCGAGGCACACGGCGAGGTTCGCCATCACGCCCAGGGCGATCGCCTGGACGAAGCCGAGGCTCAGCTTGCCCTGGGTCGTGTTCACGACGACGAGGCCCCAGGCGCCGCCGTTGCTCAGCGGAGTCTTCGCCAGTGCGATGATCGCCACCACGATGAGGGCGCCCACCAGGTTGCCGATGTAGGACACGGCCCAGTGGCGGGCCATCATCCCCCAGCTGAGGCGCTTCGACAGCGTCGGCATGAGGGAGATGGTGGTGCCGGTGAACAGGTCCGAACCGGACATCACCACGAGCATCAGGCCGGTGGAGAACACCAGGCCGCCGATGAGCTTCGTGACGCCGATCGGCAGGCCGGACGTGGGGCCGACCCCCTGCTGGGTGGTGACGAAGAAGATGAAGCCGAGGGCGATGTAGGCGCCGCCGGTCAGCGCGAGCCAGAACAGCTCGCCGATCGGCTTGGTGGCCTTGGCGTACATGCCGTCCTCCATGGCCTTCGCCATGGCAGGAGGCGTGGGAATGACGAGTTTGGGGACGATGGAGGAGTCCACGATCGGTCCTTCCTGGGACGCTGTCCGGGGGGTGTCCCTATGTTTCGAGTCAAGCCGCGAGAGCGGTCGGCTCGGGGGTAGGGGCGGTTGTCGGTGGCTGGTAGTAGGTGCCGTCGCGGAGCATGGCGTAGATGACGTTGCAGCG